>CAZYDY010000008.1:0-14164 GCA_964646245.1 uncultured Sphaerobacteraceae bacterium | reverse complement strand
TCTCCAATATTGGTCGCGGTGGCGTGTGCCGCCACGTACTGGAAGTCCTCTGGCTGCAAGCCGCTGCGTGCTATTGCCTGTTTCATGGCGCGAGAGGCGCCCTTACCCTCCGGGTCTGGTGCAGTAATGTGGAAGGCATCGCAGGTGTAACTACCGCCGCCCACAATAGCAAGCACGTTGGCACCCCGGCGAATCGCGTGCTCCTCGCTCTCCAGAATGGCAACACCTGCGCCTTCCGAGAACACGAAGCCATCACGCGCGCTATCAAACGGTCGGCTGGCACCGGCCGGATCGTCGTTATTGCGGCTGAGTGCGCCCATGTTGTTCAGGCTGGCGATGGCCACGGGTGTAATGCCACCTTCGGTACCACCGGTAACCACAACATCAGCATCGCCACGTTCAATCATGTACACGGCATCCACAAATGCCTGGATTCCGGCTGCGCACGCCGCAACAGATGTTGCAGTGGGGCCGTGAATGCCGAACTGCATGCTCACCTGTGTACTGGCCATGTTTGGTGCGAACATCGGAATCAGGAAAGGACTCACGCGCTTCGGACCGCTCGCGGCCTTAACCATGACTTCCCGCTCGATGGTCGGGAATCCGCCACCACCGGTGTTCATCATGACGCCTACGCGCTCGCTGTTGTCTTCCGTCACCTCGAAATTGGCCATTTCCAGGGCCTCGCGTGTGGCGGCGACGGCGAACTGGGCAAAACGATCCATGCGCTTGGCAGCCTTGAAGTCCATGAAATCGCGGGGAGCGAAGTCATGGACCTCGCCGGCGATCTTCACATCCAGGTCGCTTGCATCAAAGTTTTGGATCGGCGCAATGCCGGATCGTCCTTCCGTCAGGCCTGTCCAGAGTGCATCTACTCCGATGCCGAGCGGGCTTACAGCGCCTACTCCAGTCACGACTACTCGCGTCACCTGGCGTTTCCTTTCCACATCCGAACACCATTGGGAATTCGGGAGATGTTGTGTATGGCTATGGGCGATATCTTGATCACCTGCATATAGCCCTATATTCTATACGTACACTGCAAAAAAGCCTATTTCTCACCGATACCGAGATCAGCCAGGCTGATGGTGGTGAGGCTCTTGTCGATACGGCGATTCAATCCGGCAAGGACATTTCCGTTGCCGATTTCCACCAGTGTAGTGATTCCTCGTCCGGCCATGGTCTGCACGGAGGCGGTCCAGTTCACACCGCGTACCACGTGATAGCGTAGTTCCTCGCGGATTTCCTCGGCTGTAGTCAATGCTTCGCCGGTGCTGTTGCTCACCACTGGCATCTTCGGAGCGTTGAATGTGACTTCGTCGAACATCTCATTCAGTTGTTCCGCTGCGGGGTCCATCAGCGCCGAATGGCTGGCGATACTGATCGGCAGTCGCGCGATGCGGCGAGCACCGGCATCCTTGCCGAGCTCCATGAATCGCTCCATCGGAGCGACTTCCCCGGAAATCACTGTCTGCCCCGGGCAGTTGAGGTTGGCGATAGTGAGCACATCGCCCCCGGCGGCCTGGTCAACCAGTTCCGCCAGTTTGACATCATCCATACCAAGTACGGCAGCCATGGCCCCCGGGCGAGCGTCGCCGGCAGCAGCCATGAACTTACCTCGGGCACGCACGAGCTTAAGCCCAGTGGCGAAGTCGATCACTTCTGCGGCCAGCAGCGCAGTGAACTCACCAAGGCTGTGCCCTGCCACCATATTCGGGGCGAGGTAGGCGGCTTCATCTTCCTGCTGGATCCGCTCGGTCATGGCGGCCAGGCCCATGGCACTCACGGTGTAAATGGCCGGTTGGCTGTTCCGGGTGTCGGCGAGTTCTTCCTCCGAGCCCTCGAACATCATCCGGCGCAGGTCAAACCCGAGCACCTCATTTGCCTGGTCCAGAAGCTCCCTGGCCGCGTCTGAATTTTCTTCCAGGGATTTGCCCATCCCGACTGTCTGGCTTCCCTGGCCGGGGAAGACGAATCCGTAATTGTTACCGAGTTGCTCAAGAAGAGACATTGCGTTCTCCGAAATGGGCTAGATGCGGGTGAACCACAGACCCAGCAAGCGTTTATACGAGACGATCAGGGTGAGAACCATGATCGCGATGACGATGTACGCGGTGCTTTCGCGGCCACTCCACCAGATGCCGAAAATGCCGAGAAGGTAAACCCCAAGCTCAATGGCAATTCGTACTGGTCCGGAGACCGGGTTCTGAGGCTCCCTGCCTGTAGGAACGAAGCCTGGTGTGCGGAATCGCCCCCAGACAACGCCGGTCAACAGGATGAAGACCAGGGCGAGGATCGCCCCGAGCACTCCCTTGTTGCCGAGATGCCAGCCGATGAGACCGATGCCCATCAGGCTTGCGAGTTCCATCGCGAACTGCGCGGCATCACCGAGCTGGAATTGTGGTTGTTGGTTCGCAGTTTGCTGTTTGCTCATGCGGCATCCCACCGTTTCAGCACCAGCACCGCGTTCTGTCCACCGAGACCGAAGCTGTGCTTGGTCATGGCGCCGATCTCCATTGGTTGGGACTCCGTGACGATGTTGAGTCCAACTTCCGGATCCGGGTCGGTCTGGTTGCGCGTGAGCGGAACCTTCTGCTCATGCATGGTGAAGACCGCCATGGCGGTTTCCAGTGCACCAGAGGCGGCCATGGCGTGCCCAAAGGCACCCTTCACTGATGTTACCGGGACGGTAGATCCGCGCTCGCCGAGCGCCAGCTTGATTGCTTTCGCCTCAGCGAGGTCGCCGGCGGGAGTCGATGCTGCGTGCGCATTGACATGGTCGATCTCATCGACGCTGATGCCCGCATCGGCGAGTGCATCGGTGATTGCCCTGGCCGCACCGACACCGTCTGGCTGGGGAGCAATCGGGTGGAAGGCATCGTTACTGGTGGCGTAGCCGGCGATCTCGCAATAGATACGCGCACCACGATTCATGGCGTGTTCGAGTTCTTCCAGTACGAGGAATGCTGCACCTTCACCGAGTGTGAAACCGGCACGATCGCTATTGAACGGACGGCTCGCCTTCTCAGGGTTGTCGTTGGAATCTGTGCACAGCGCCCGCATCGCCTCAAAACCAAGGGCGAAGAGGGGATGCTGCGTGCTTTCCATTGCCCCGGCGATCATGAGTGGCGCCTTGCCGAACTTCACATCGTGGAATCCGTCGCCAATCGCCTGGCTGCCCGTAGCACAGGCGGTTACCACCGTGCTGCTGGGACCCATCATGCCGAATTGCTTCTGGATGGTGTAGCCGCCGATATTGTGCGGGAACATCACATGCAGGTGAGGAGGCACGCGCGGGGCACCGTCCTTTTCAACGTACTGCTCGTGCACCGGCAGCATATCGTCGTATGTGCCGCCCACACAGGTGCCGGAGGCGACTCCTGCTTCGCTCAGGTCGATGATGGGCTTGAGGTCGTCGTCCAGAAGCCCGGCATCCATCATTGCCTCACCGGCGGCTTCCATAGCCATGCGCGTGTAGCGGCTGGCGTTGCGAAGCTCTTTCCCCTTAAGGAATCGCTGCGGGATATCCTCGTCATTGACATCGGCGCGGATGAGCGCCTTGTGTTTATCTGAATCCAAATTGTCTGCGCGACGGATGCCGGTCTCGCCGGCCACCAGTTTCTGCCAGGTGTCCTTTGCGGAGCTGGCGAGCGAACTGATAACCCCTACACCGGTCACCACTACACGCTTTGGTTGGAATGCTTGCATTGAAACGCTCCTGGAAAATACAGAACCAATACGCTGGCGATTCTGCTATCGTTCTGCAGATTCTACCGGAGTTGGCGCCCTCATGGCGGAGAGCGTTCGTTCGCATCTGGCGAGTGCTATTCTTAAGCCACCAGATTCAAGGTGAATCTGGATGCAGCATTTCGACGTAATTCCCTTGAGAGGAGCTTACGAACAGCTTCATGTCCCGGCCGCTCCTCTTTGTCTTGCTGTTAATGCTTGCCTTGCTGCAATACACGGTGTTTCCGAAGTTTGCTCCATTTGGTGCGGCTCCGAACATCGTTTTCTTGGTGTTGTACTTTCGTTACACCAGATGCGGCGTTCAGGAAGCGTTGATCTGGACGTTCACGATCGGGATCATCCTGGATATTCTCGCCATGGATCGGCTTGGTGCGCATGCCTTGGCCATGATTCCGGCGGTGATGGCGGCACAGCCGTTGCGGCAGAGACCGTGGCTCATTAATCCGATCAGCACAACGATGTTGATCGTGGCGGCGGCACTCTTCCACAACCTCTTCCTCGGTGTCATTCGGGGCGGGGTGAGCCTGACAGATGTCGCAATCCAGACCGGGATGCAGCTGGTTCTTGCGCCGGTGGGATATTTTATCTACCGCCGCTTTTACAAACGATAATTCGCCTCTCCGCGGAGCGCATCACACTTACGCGTTCTTACATCGGGCGTTCGCCTGGAGGTTTACTACGTGTTTAGACGACACAAACGCATGAAATACGATCCGCCAGGGCAGCGGAAGCGCAAAAAGCGCGACAATCGCCACCTGCGCGTTGATCAGATTGAACTTAACCGCCGTACTCTCCTGATGAAAACTGGTCTCGTCGGCGTATTCGGCACCATGGCAGCCAAGCTCGGCCATATGCAGTTGGCCCAGGGTGAACAGTACAAGAAACAGGCTGAGAATAATGTCATCAGCACCCAGTTCTTGCCGGCCGCTCGTGGCCTGATTGTCGATCGCAAGGGGCGACGACTGGCCGAGAACCGCCGTGCCTGGGAACTCCGCATTCAACCGAACCATCTTCCCAGTGCCACTGAGGAGCCCGAAGAGCGCCAGCGCGTGATCGATACGCTTGTCTCTGCATTGCAGATTGAAGACACATTGGTAGCTCGCAAGGCAGGCATGCGAACCGGCACGGAGAACACCGTGTTCAGCCGTGTAGCATCCATGCTGGGGCTTTCCGGTGAGACCGCACAGGAACGCATCGCCTACTGGATGCGGGCCCTGAATAACGAGATTTACCTCAATCTCACCCCCAACGGCGGCCTTAGTCAGGATGACGCCGCGCGTTTCCGCGCCTCGCTCAACGAGCTGCCAGGTATCCAGGTGATGAATCGCCTGGAGTGGCAGATCGAGAACCAGTGGAGCCAGCGCCTGCCGGTGACGATCTCGCAGGATGTCCCGCGCGAAACCGCGCTCAAGCTCGAAGCGAACAAAATGTATCTCCCCGGAGTGGAGTTGGATGACACCGCATTGGTGCGCCAGTATTCCGGTGGTGAAGTAATGAGCCACGTTGTCGGCTATGTTCGTCCGGTAGGCGCGGCAGAGGTCGATGATCCACGCTGGCGTGGCCCGAACGGCGAGCGCGTATACGACCAGAACGATGTGATTGGTGCGGTCGGCGTTGAGCTCGCGCTGGAACGGGAACTTCGTGGAGAGCGCGGACGCCAGAACATCGAGCGTGACGCCATGGGCATCCAGATGCGTGTGATGCCTGACTCCACGCAGGAGCCGACGCCGGGCAAGAATGTCTGGCTCACGATCGACCTGGAACTCCAGCAGGCGGTGGGTAAGGCCCTGGAGGAACAAATCGAGTTGGCGGCCGAATCGAAACGTGCCGGCAATGAGCAGCGGTTGAGCGAAGGTCGCGATCGCGAATGGAAGATTCCAGAATCGGGAGCAGTTGTTGCGTACGATCCGCGTAACGGCGAAATCCACGCGATGGTGAGCTACCCGTACTACGATAACCAACTCTTCATCAGCGGCATCTCGCAGCGGAAATGGAACGAGTACACCGAGGACAACGGTCCCAAGGCGTTCCTGAACCGCTGTACAGATGAGGCGTACGCTCCGGGTTCGACGTACAAGATGTTCCTTGCAGCAAGTGCCCTGGACCGTGGAGCGCTGAATGTGAACGATGTTCATAGCTGCACAGGTGCCATTCGCGTACCGAACACGCTGGACTATCTGCAGGCGAACAACTGGGCGTGCTGGGTCGGATGGAACGGTCGCGGACACGGCGCCATGGACCTGTACGACGCCATCGAGCAATCCTGCGACGTCTACTTCTACAACGTTGCCCCGGAGCGCGAGCAGCCCGTGAATTCCCCGGACCCCGTGTTCTATTGGGATTACGATTTGCTCAACGGCAACATCATGAGTGATACGAAGCACGTCTTCAATGGTTTGGGAATTAATCCGATTGTTGAAGATATGACTGAAAAGTTCTGGTTCGGAAGACCTACCGGGATTGAAATTCCAGAGCGCGCTGGCCTCTTTCCGTCTCCGCAGTGGAAGATCGAAGTGACGGACGGCGAAGGCTGGACAGTCGGTGACTCGCTCAATATGAGTATTGGTCAGGGTGATTTCCGCACAACGCCACTGCAGATGGCGTTCAACACCGGCATCATTGCAGCGAATGGCGAGGTGCGTCAGCCACGCGTTGTGATGCAGCAAACGGATACCGTGCCTCGTGTGACGAATCAGGTTGCATCGCCGCAGGCGTCTCCGGTGGCCGCTTCCACACCCCAAGGCGCTGAGCCAACTGAAGAACCAGTAGAAGAGACAACATCGGTAGCAGTAGTCGAACGCACCGAGCCAGATGCCACGCTTGGTATGCGCCAGGAGGCTCTGGACATCATCAAGGAAGGTATGAGGCGGGTGGTTGAAGGCGATTTTGGCACCGCACGTATCAACGGTGATGGTTCTACCAAGTGGCCACTTCTTAATCCGCCAGAAGAAATCGAAGCCGGAACAATGGAGCGAATCAGTGTCGCAGGCAAGACCGGTACAGCCGAGTTCGGACTCCCGGACAATATCGGTGCTGCCGACAGTCATGCCTGGTTCACGGCATATGCGCCGATTGACGATCCGGAGATTGCCGTAGCAGTGATCATCGAAGCCGGTGGTGAGGGTTCTACCTTCGCCGTGCCGGTTGCAGATGCAGTGCTTCGCGCATACTTTGAGCTTACCGGTCGTCGACCGCGAGGCACGATGCTGAGCGAGGATCCGTTGCCGGTCTAGCAGGTTTTCAGGAGCATTACATGGTAGGTGGAGACGATTTGCGGCTTCATCACGTTGGTTACGTGGTGAGTGATCTTGATGCGGCCGCCGAAACATATCGGTCGCTGGGATTCACAAACGGCGAACGCCACGAGATTCCGGAGCAGAAGATCGTGGCGATGACATTTCGTGCCGGCCCCGGCTGGATGGAACTGATTCAGCCAACGGATCCGGAGGGGCCTATCGCTGCCTATATGGCCAAGCGCGGCGAAGGCGTTCACCACGTTGCCTACGAGGTCGACGACATTGAGGCGAAGCTCGCGGAGCTAAAGGCTGCCGGAGTGCAGTTGATCGATGAGACCCCTCGCACCGGCGCACATGGCTGGCGGATCGCGTTTATTCACCCCAAGGCTTGCCACGGCGTGCTCACGGAACTGGTACAGGTTCCTGAATGAATGATTTGATCCGGCGGCTCGAATTCTTCTCCGAAGCAGACAAACTCAAAAGCATCACCCGCGCCAATTGGATTCGCGAAGACAAGCGGTTCGAAACCGTAGCCGAGCACGTGTGGCACACAACGCTGTTGGCGATGATCTTTGCCGATACTGCGCCGGATGGAATTGATCACAACCGGGTGCGCGATCTGCTCACCGTGCATGACCTCGTGGAGGTATACGCGGGCGATGTTCCGATATGGGATCAGTATGCTGGTGATGGCGTCTACGATCGCGAGATGGCCGCTGGCGAGCGACTGACCAATTTGCTGCCACCGGATGCTCGCAAGCGAATTGACCCGCTCTGGCGTGAGTTCCAGGCACAGCAGACGGAAGAGGCCAGGTTTGCTCGCGCCATGGATGCACTGCATCCGATGATCGTCAGCTGGCTCCCGCCAGGCATAGGCCATGCCCGGGCATTCCAAATATCACCAGCCGCTATCATTGACCGCAAGCGCCCACTCATTGAGCCGTATCCGGCGCTGTGGGACCTCGCCCAGTGGCTCGTGCTCCAGGCAGTGGAGCAGGGCTTTATCCCTGAAGACGACACCAGCCGACGCATCGCTCGGGAGTTCGAGAACTATGGCACCTGATCGAGAAATCATCACTGACTCCGGCATCGAGATCGACCCGGTCTACTCCGACGACGGCCCAATCGATCATGCGGATCCAGGTGAGTATCCGTATACTCGCGGCATCCACAAGGGCATGTATCGCAGCCGTCGCTGGACCATGCGTCAGTACGCCGGCTTCAGCAGCGCTGAGGACAGCAATCGTCGCTATCGGCTTTTGCTGGAACGCGGTGTCTCGGGGCTCAGTGTGGCCTTCGACCTGCCAACGCAGCTGGGTTTGGACTCAGACGATCCGCGCGCATTCGGCGAAGTCGGGCGGGTAGGGGTAGCGGTTAGTACGCTCGATGACATGCGCATCCTCTTCGACCAGATCGATCAGGAAACCGTAACCACCTCCATGACGATCAACGCACCCGCCTCAATGCTGCTACTGATGTACCAGATCGTTGCCGAGGAGCGGGGAGCCGATGCCAGCAAGCTTGGTGGGACGATTCAGAACGACATCCTCAAGGAATACGCTGCACGCGGCACCTATATCTATCCACCGCGCCCAAGCATGCGGCTGGTGACTGACACCTTCGCGTACTGTTCCGAACACCTGCCGAACTGGAACACGATTTCTGTCAGCGGTTATCACATCCGCGAGGCGGGCTCCAGTGCCGCCCAGGAGATCGCATTCACACTGAGCGATGGCATCGCCTACGTGCAGGCCGCTATCGATGCTGGCATGGATGTAAACACCTTTGCCACGCGCATCAGCTTTTTCTTTGCCTCCCACTCGAACCTGTTTGAAGAGGCTGCCAAGTTCCGGGCTGCTCGTCGCATGTGGGCGAAGATCATGAAGGAACGTTTCGGCGCTACGAATCCGAAAGCGATGATGCTCCGCTTCCATACGCAAACCGGAGGTGTCACGCTCACTGCCCAGCAGCCACTGAACAACGTCGTGCGAGTGGCCTATCAGGCCCTCAGCGCCGTGTTGGGCGGTACCCAGAGCCTGCATACCAATGGATATGACGAGGCGCTGGCGATCCCGACAGAGGAGTCCGCCACCCTTGCGCTCCGGACCCAGCAGATCCTCGCTGAGGAGACTGGTGTGCCAGATACGGTTGATCCGTTGGCCGGGTCGTATTTCGTCGAATCGTTGACCGATCAACTCGAAGCGAAGGCGCAAGAGTGGATCGATGCTATTGACGAGCGTGGCGGTGCCGTCCAGGCGATCGAGAATGGCTTCGTGCAAAACGCCATTGCCGAGAATGCCTACCGTAAGGAAGTCGCGCGGAGTGCCGGTGATGAAATCGTGATCGGCGTTAACCGTTTTGTTGACGACTCCGCGGATTCATCTCCGATTAAGCTGCACAAAATCGATCAGGATATGGTTTCCCGTCAGATGGAACGCACTACCGCCTACAAGCGCAATCAGGACCGCGCAGCGGTTGATGCGGCATTGCAGACGGTGCGTGAAGTCGCCGAAGGCACCGATAACCTGCTGCCGCACATGAAGCAGGCATTCCTCGTTGGGGCCACGCTGGGACAGGTAGCCAACGCGTTGCGAGACGTGTATGGCGAACATCGGGCGAAGAACTAGATTAAATCCTCGTGACCTGCAAACAGGTTAGAGAGAAAGCATGCAACGCAAACAATCCCCTATACAACACGAACCTATCGACTCTGCATTGCATTGTTCAGTACCGGAACAGCGCCGATTGCTCGGCGAAGCGCCGTACTTCAAGTCGCTGACAGCCGAGCAGGTAGTGGAGGTGCAGAAGGAATTCCAGCAGCACCACTACCACGCAGAGGAGACTATTCACTTTGCAGGAGATGATGCCACGCGCCTCTCGATCGTCGGTGCCGGATCCGTGAAACTGGTTCGCTCCACACTGGACGGCAAGGACGTGGTGATTGATTTGCTGACGGCAGGTGATCATTTCGGCAGCCTGGCAGTGCTCGGTGATGCTACCTATCGCGAAACTGCGGTGGCTCACACCGAGTGTTGCATTCTCTCCACCACAGCACCGGCATTCGCCAGCATGATGGAGCGATACCCGAGCGTTGCCATCGATTCCCTCGGCATGGTTGCGGCACGGTTGAGTAATGCGCAATCCACGATCGAGCAGCTCAGCGCCCACCCGGTTGAGCAGCGAGTTGTGCAGATGCTGTTGCACCTGGCAGGCAAGATCGGGGTATCAAGTGATGAAGGGATATTGATCAATATCCCGCTTTCCCGACAGGATATCGCTGATATGACTGGCACAACGGTTGAATCTGCCAGCCGGGTTATGAGCGAATTGCGCAAAGCGGGCGAGATCGAGAGTGGTCGTCGCTGGATATCAATCCTGGATGTAGAGGCGCTGCGAGCACGATTAGGCTATTAGAAACATTAATTGATCCAGATCATTCAACTATCATCCGGTACCAGGCATCCTGTATGTAGAGGCAAGGGGAAGCGTCCCCAGGATTCTTTTACAGGAGGCATACAATGACTACCCAAAACATCAAAACCACCACACTTCGCGCCAAAGATCTCAGCTGCCCAAGCTGCGTTAGCAAGATCGAAGGTGCACTTGGCGCCCTCGATGGCGTTGAGAAGGCCGAAGTTAAGTTCAATAGCGGCCGCATTCTGGTCGATCACGATCCAGCCAAAGTTCGTACTTCTGCTCTGGTAAAGGCGGTAGCCTCAGCAGGCTATGTTGCGGAACCATCTGCATTCTAGTCGCTGTCTGGAGAATCGCCCGGGACAGGTTATGTCCCGGGCGATTCTCTTTGCCTCATGTGTGCCTGAAAAGATTGATGCAGCAACTTGATCCAGATCATTCAATGTTCGCCCGGCAAAGCGCACCATAAAGACATGAGAGAAGAGGCACGCAATGACGCGTGTCGAGCAGGAGAACAGAATTAAAATGAACTGGTTGAAAGAACAATGGAATGACCTGGCGAGGCGCAAGTTGTGGATCGTCGGGATCTCCGGTGTCGCAATCATCATCGCGTTGATCGCAGGTCGCATCTTTGACCGGTGGGATATTCACCACCCGTTGATGATCTTCGCCGCCATTATCGCGGGAACAGACATTGGTATTCGCGCGATCCGGGCGCTGATGCGCAAACAAATCACTATTGAGTTGCTGGTCACGATCGCTGCGACCGGTGCCTTGATCATCGGCGAATACTGGGAATCGGCCGCAGTGACATTCCTGTTCGTGTTCGGTTCCTGGCTGGAAGCGAGAACGCTCAATCGTACGCGCTCTTCGCTTGCAGGGCTCATCAAGCTCGCACCCAGCACTGCCTTTGTGGAGATGGATGGCGAAGTCGTGGAGATGCCACTTTACGACGTGGCCCCCGGCGACCACGTTCAGGTTCGGCCCGGCGATAGCATTCCGGTTGATGGTGTCGTCATCCGTGGCACCACATCTATCAACGAGGCGGCAATCACCGGCGAATCAATGCCGGTCGAGAAGTCGCTGGGAGACCAGGTCTTCACCGGTACCGTGACGCAGGATTCTGCGATCACCATCGAAGCGCAAAAGGTCGGATCCGAGACGATTCTCGGCAAGATCATTCAGCGAGTGGAAGAGGCGCAGGATTCCAAGGCACCGATGCAGACAACCGTTGAGCGATTCGCCCAATGGTACACACCAGCCATCATCGTGCTGGCTCTCGTGATCTATGCGTTCTCACGCGACGCCCACCTGGCATTGACCATTCTCGTCATCGGCTGCCCCGGAGCACTGGTGATTGCTACACCGGTCGCCTTTGTTGCAGGTATCGGACGTGCCGCCAGCCAGGGAGTGTTGGTGAAAGGTGGCGAGTTCCTGGAAAACGTCTCCAAGGTAACCGCGCTGGCGCTGGACAAGACCGGCACCATTACCGAAGGCAAGCCGTACCTGACTGATATCCTGACAGCTCCAAATGTGACCGAAGATGAAGTGCTGCGCGTTGCAGCCATCGCCCAGACCGGATCTTCTCACCCGCTGGCCCGCCCGATTATGCGGGCTGCCGAAGAACGATCGCTCAACGTTCCGCTTTCAGACACGCATAGAGCAGTTGTCGGTGCCGGAGTGGTAGCAGAGTGGGGCGGCAAGACGATTTCTATTGGTACTCGCGAGCTTATGGCGGATCAGGGTGTGACGTTTTCCACCAACGGTACTGATCCTGTGGCCGATTTGCAGGCTGATGGCAAGACCGTTTCCCTGGTCGCTCTCGATGACCAGCTGCTCGGAATCGTCGCCGCCCAGGACACGCCACGGGAGTCTGTAAACGACCTTGTGCCACAACTCCGGGAGATCGGCGTCAAGGTTGTCGCCATGCTCACGGGTGATGCTGAACCGGCCGCGCAGGCGATCGGCAAACAGGTTGGCCTGTCGGAAATCCATGCTCGCATGCTTCCGGAACACAAGCTGGAGTGGGTGAAGCAGAAGCAGGCCGAAGGTCACACCGTCGCGATGGTGGGTGACGGTATCAACGACACCCCGGCGCTGGCCCAGGCCGACGTCAGTATCGCGATGGGTGCTGCGGGTTCGGATGTTGCGCTGGAAACGGCCAATGTGGCGCTGATGGATGACGATCCGCTAAAGATCGTGGATGCGCTCCGCATCTCTCGCAAGACGCGCAACGTGGTTCGGCAGAACCTGGTGATTGCCGTCGCCACCGTAGTCCTGCTGCTTGCAGGCGTACTGATGGGCGAAGTGAACATGGCCGGCGGCATGCTGGTACACGAAGCCTCAGTGATGGTGGTGATCCTCAACGCGATGCGACTCATGCGCGCGTAGCCAACCAAAAAGAAAGCCCGGGAGCAGTTTAGTTGCTCCCGGGCTTTCTTTGCGTTTTCTATTGGTAGTTGATCAAATCCGGGATCGGATCCATCTGGTAGACCTCTTCTGGCGTCATCAGGCGGCTGTCATCCCACCAGTCGATATCGCCGCGATAGAAGATCTTAAATCCGTTGTACTGAATTGGATGCTGGGTAATGATCACGTTATAGGTTTCCAGCTTCATGTGTGGCGGCCCGTGTCCGTCCGCATTCATTATCAAATCCACACCATCAACTGGAGCGACTTGATCCTTGTTGGCGACGGAGTAGACGTGGAACTGGTGGATGATGAGCATCTTGCGAGGCAGGCCGTATTTGTCACTGAGGCCCACCAGCCACTCCTGCGCACGGGTGACATCAGCCGCATCGATCTGACCAAGGTCAACACCAGGAACGCCATCTTCTGGAAGGTGGAATTCAGGATCGATAGCGAGGTGCACGTGCGGATAGCGCAGCCAGCGCTCCAGGCCCTCGTAATCCTCATGTGGCTTCTTGCGGCCCATCTGCACATCGATGAACAGTTCCATGTCGTTCTCGTGCGTGAAGATGGTGTACTGATCCAGCCATTTACCGTCTGTATCGGCGACATACATGCCATCGGCACCGGGATCGCGCTGGGCAACCGAGCCGATAAGCTCGAAGCCGTTTACCCAGGTGCGGTCATCCGGACGAATTGCTTCGTACTCCTGGCGCTGCTGTTCCAGAATCGGCAGCAGTTCTTCTGGTGTGTACTCGCCAAGGATGCCCATGGTGTCGACCTGTGGGAAGCCGTAGTAGAGCAGCACGCGATGATCAGGCAGAACGCCCTGGTCGAAGAGTCCACCGAGGTTTGCCTCTGGCGTTACCAGGTTCAGGCTCGGAGGGTTTTCCTCTGTCGGCACCAGGTCGGCCTGGGCGAGGAGTCCCTTCGGCACCATGGCTCCGCCAGTCGCGGCGAGACCGATTTTCATGAGGTCCCGCCGGTCGATTTTGCCTCGGAGCTCCGGGCGCGGGGTAATAATCTTGAATGACAAGGGTCTTCTCCTGATTGTGCCGATTGCCAATAAACCGAAAAATGGCGTCTCTCGTCACAGGAGAGACAGACTTTGTATCACAATCCTACTGACTATTGGCACTTTTGCACAATTATCACCATTGTTTACGTTGTGCAGTTGCATCCGGTTTTATTGAAAGTGGCCCCTGGAACAATCCAGCAGCCCGCGGTTCCACAGTCCGAGCCGGACCGCATCGCGCTGGACGATTTTGCCCCGGAGTTCCGGTCGAATCGTATAGACCTTGATACTCAAATCGCTATCTCCTCGTTGCACGCAAAAATGCCGCACGTGTCCAAGCCGG
>CAZYDY010000007.1:7757-15685 GCA_964646245.1 uncultured Sphaerobacteraceae bacterium | reverse complement strand
CGCTCATCGTGGGTAACCAGGATGCCGGCTGTGTTGCGATTGTGAACTTCATCTGCGAGGAGCTTCACCACCTGTCGGCCACGCTCACTATCGAGGCTGGCGGTCGGCTCATCAGCCAGGATTACCTCTGGCTCGTTCATCAACGACCGGGCGATAGCGATGCGCTGGCGCTCACCACCGGACATCTCTTCCGGATAGTGGTTCATGCGCTTCTCCATACCGAGCTCTTCCAGCAAGCTGCGGGCGCGCTTGTCGGTTTCATCAGCCGGATGTCCCAGCATTTTGCCGATGAACTGCAGCTGCTCCAGGCCGGTGAGGTAGGAGACAAGATTCGATCCCTGGAAGATGAAGCCCATGCGCTCAAGGCGCAGCCGGGTGCGGTCTGAACCCTTGAGCTTACCGATGTCGTCGCCGCTGAGGAGCACTTCGCCCTCAGACGGTTTCAACAACGCACCAACCATGCTGAGGAGTGTGCTTTTGCCGGAGCCGCTTGGTCCGACCAGGGCAACGATCTCGCCCGCCTGGATCTCGAAGTTTGCGCCCTTTACAGCCTCGACGCGTGATTCTCCCGAGCCAAAGTATCGGCTGACCTGTTTGATGGAAAGCATATTGGATCCCATTGTGTGTACCTTTCCCTAACCGTTAGCCGGCCTTGTTGATGGCATCGAGTGGATCGACGCGGGCAATTCTGAAGAGTGAGAGCAATGTACCGATAACGGCTACCAGCAGGATCAGCCCACCGTACATGAGGACCTGCATCCAATCGAGCTGATAGGGCACGGTTCCCTGGGCAAGGATTTGCATGAGGTAACCAGCACCGATCCCGATCAGGATACCGAGGGCTCCCAACATAACGGCCTGGATGATGAGGGCCTTGGCGAGCTCCGCAGTGGTAGCGCCAAGGGCCTTCATCACACCAAGTTCGCCCATCTTTTGCAGGGTAAGAATGAAGAAGAACGCAGCGATAATACCGGCCGCAATCACAATCAGGAAGACCTGAATCAGGTTGAGGGTGAGGGCCTGTTCCTGATACCCGGGCAGGGATTCGATCATCTCTGTTTCGCTGCCGACCATGATGTTATCGATCTGGTCTGGCAACGCCTCGATCGCCTCTCCGTCGCCCATCACCACCATCGCGTTGACGGCACTATTGGAATCCGGATTAATTTCGGCGGCTTGCTCGATATTCACAAACAGCGTCGGTGCCAGCCGATACTGGTGGCCGCTGGTGAGGCCAACAACTTCAAGTTCAACCCCGGAAGGATCGAAGGTGAGCGTGTCCCCTACCTTGATGCCCTCATTCTCGAGCGATTTATCGATCACAATGCCATCCGGCGAATCAGCGAGGCTATCGCCAGATTCTGCGCCAGGATCGAGGAACGTATCGGGCGGGACGGCCAGAATGCTCACGCCGATGACATCATCGGAATCGCCATTGCGCACGTTTCCGGCGCTGGCAGCGAGTGGTTGGGCGTCCTCGACTCCATCTGCCTCCTGAATGGCGGAGACTGTTTCCTCAGACAGGCGTGAGCGATCAAGCAGGAATTCGGAGCCGGCTGCTACCACATACCCGTCGGCATCGATTGCTTCGATCGCCTCCGAGTTGCCGGAAGCCAACCCGTTGGCGAGTCCCGACAGAATGAACACAAGTGATGCAACCATCACTATCACGCCGGTTACCAACGCATAGCGTAACCGGGCGTGTTTGAACTCCCTAAGCGCAAGAAACATGTACAACCTCTTCGTCGTGTGCGCACTCCCGATTCAGGACATTGAATCGGTTCCTACGCAGGGTCAATAATCGAGTAAATCTACTCACCTGAAGTCCGGATAAGCAAAGCTGATGCCAGCAGGCTAGCTGCTCTTCCCTGAAAGTATACCTCTAGTAAAGGTTTAGGTACAGGGAGATTCGTGCGTACCGTGCCGGATTCGACGTATCATTGAACTGGAAGACCCGAATTACGGGTCTTTTCGCTGCTTACGTTCCAGGAGTACGTCCCACACATGAGTAGTTTGCTTGGCGATATGTCCAACATTGCCCGAGACATTATGGATGCTCTCGGCTATGTAGGCCTGGCGCTTTTGGTTGCGATTGAGAACCTCTTCCCGCCGATTCCTTCCGAAATCATCTTGCCGCTGGCCGGGTTCAACTCCAGCCTTGGCGATATGAATGTTTTCCTCGCCATCCTTTTCGCCACTATCGGTTCCGTGGTGGGCGCCCTGGCGCTCTATTACATCGGTTTCTACTTTGGCGAAGAACGTGTGCGTTACGTCGTGAAACGATGGGGCAAGTGGCTCGGCTTTAAGGAAAGCGATGTCGACAAGGCCGACGAATGGTTCGACAAGTACGGCGGTTACGCAGTCATGCTCTGTCGTGTCATCCCGATTGTGCGCAGCCTCATTAGCATCCCGGCCGGATTGCGCAAGATGCCAATGCTCTCATTCGTGGTGTACACCACTATCGGGTCCACAGTCTGGAACACTATTCTCATCTTCGCCGGCTACCTGCTGGGCGATAACTGGGACCATGTAGAAGAGTACGTGGGTATTCTGCAGTACTTCGTAATCGCTGCTGTACTCGCGGTCGGTATCTGGTGGGTCTGGGCACGCATGATCAAGCCCCAGCGCGAGGCGCAGTAAATTCAAAAGCAGTCTTAATGAAGTCGAGGCGGCAGGGAAGTTTTTCCTGGCCGCCTCATTTTGATTATCGCCGTCGGAGCCAAACGGTCATAGGGCCAGCACCACGGTTGGCCCACACCATGTATGGAATCGCGCGGATTTGCACCTCACTCATACCAGAAGCATCGCCTCCGCTAACCTCCAGGTTGCGATAGAGGGCCCTGTCCCATGCCGGCGCGGGGCTTTCCAGCATTGCGTAACTACTTAGCGTGACGACATCGCCCAGAAGTTCCGGCTGTCTCGCGGCGGTCACCAACACATCATCATGAAGAACGACGTCTCGCACATCCCCGATTTCGTTGTCAGTTTCCTCAATGCAGTACACCAGTGGACCACGCATAAGCGCCACGCGACCGGAGTTGTTCGCCACTCGTGGGTGGGCAACAATCCGTCGCACGGGCATCGGCAGGTGGAGCTTCACCACATCCCCGACCTTCCAGTAGCGAGAAATCGTGAGGTATTGGCCCGGCGCCGATTCCGCCGCGGGGAGTGGATCTCCATTGAGGGTGGCGTACGCATTCGTGGCCCAATCCGGTACGCGCACCTGTAATGTCCCGGCTTCAGCATCCCGCAAGCCGGTAATTTCTATGGTGACGTCACCATCCCACGGATACTGTGTCGTCATACTGAGATCGACTTCTCCACCGCCAAGTAACGGAATTGTCAGGTCCGCATCGGCGAACTGGTGGATCCAGATGTTGTCTCGCCTTGCATCGCTTTCTCCTGCCCGACTGGAGGTCACGGTGGCGAAGTACCCTGGCAACTGTGCGAGGAACCGGGCGATATTTGGCGGACAACAGGCACACGAGAACCAGGGTTGTCGGCGAATACTGCCATCTTCATCCCGCAGTGGATTGTGATAGAAGTATTCATCACCACCGAGCGAGACCCCCGGAAGCACAGCGTTATAGATAATCCGCTCCATCACATCCGCCAGTGTGGAATCGTCTCGCGTTTCCAACATCAATAATCGCCACAGCCACATCACCGCGCCGATTCCGGCACAGCTTTCGGCGTAGGCGCGATTGTTGGGAAGTTCATAATCCAGCCCGAACGCTTCGCCTTCGTGGCGAGATCCGATGCCACCAGTCACATAGCTTTTGCGCCAAAGCATGTCGGTCAACATCGCGGATTGAGCGCGACGCATTTCCGGATCGGCCATTTCATGAATCAGGTCGGTCCCTCCAGCATTGAGGTACACCGCGCGCACTGCATGGCCAACCATCTCCTTCTGTTTGCGGAGTGGAGTGGCGTCCTGATAGTAATCCTTGCCTCCGATGCTGCCGGTGCCACGAGTATCGAGAAAGTACTTGGCGAGGTGCAGGTACTTCTCGTCGCCGGTTTCACGTGTGAGTTCGATCAATGCCATCTCGATCTCGGCATGGCCATCCACCTGCTCGATCTTGCCGGGACCGAACGATTCACCAATCAGGTCCGCGAACCGAATCGCAACCTGCAGCAACCGATCGCTGCCGGTACTCCGGTGATGTGCAATCGCCGCCTGAATCAGGTGTCCGGCGCAATAGAGTTCATGGTCATCGCGAAGATTGGAGAAGCGAGCATCCGGCTTGTGGATTTGGTACCAGGTATTGATGTAGCCATCATCCATTTGAGCGGATTCGATCAGCCCAATCACGCGGTCGAGATGAGAAGACATCTCTTCGTTCTCGCCCGAAGCAAGGGTCCAGCTTACCGCCTCAACCCATTTGTAGACATCGGAATCCGAGAAGACGAACCCGCGTTGCTGTCCATTGCCGGAACCGGCTGCAATTACGAAATTCTCAATTGCGCCTGTAGCTGTAAGCTGCTCGAGCTGTGCCGACAGGCTCACTGTTCGGTTGGTTGCCATTCGATCAGCGAGATGACCGCTACGAAGGCGAACATTGCCCACCGGCACACAGGCATGCGTTGCGCGGGAACGTTGGGTATCTCGAATCAACACACTCTCATTCTGGTTCACCAGTGGGTTCCTTCCGTTGGCTGATATGCGTCGTCGGCTATTCTGTATACAATCATACGCGGAGATCCCTTCCAAGGGAAACAGTATCCGAATGACTGCACCGAAAACGGAATTGCATAAGCTATAGTGGAATCGCATTAAGTGGATGCCGGTGTATTGGCAATGTCGATTGAGGCACATGTATGACCCTTATCGGACGTGCCCACCAGGTGGATTATGTACTTGGCCTGCTGGAGGACCCCTCGATTCGGCTGGTGAACCTTACCGGCCCTGCTGGCGTAGGGAAAACCCGGCTGGCGCACGAGGTGATCCGCCATATCAATGGCAGTATCCCAACACTCAGCGTCTCCTTTGCATCCATTACGGATGCGAACCTGCTCGCTGTTCGCCTCGCAAAATCATTGGATATCACTCCAACAGGCGCTGAAAGCTGGGAAGCTCGCGTCATTGATCATTTGCGGGGAACCCGCATGGTGCTCCTGCTGGATAACCTGGAGCACTTGCTGCCGCTACCATTCATTCCCCGGTTACTCACCGCGTGCCCGCATGTGAAGCTGCTGACAACCAGCCGGGTGGTCCTCCACCTGAGCGACGAGCATATGCTGCGCGTCCCACCATTGGAGGTTCCCCCAAGAGGGCAGGATATCTCTCCTGATGAGCTTCGCGAATACGACAGCGTCCAACTCCTGGTTCAGCGCGCCAGGCGCGTTTTGCCGGAATTCGACGTCACCGCCGCAAACGCCGTGGATATCGCGAACCTCGTCCGCGACCTGGATGGCCTCCCGCTGGCACTGGAACTGGCAGCTGCCCGGTTGAACACGTTTGGTCCTGGTGCGCTGGGAGCCAGGTTGCACGATCGGATGTCCCTTCTCATCGGTGGGCCTATGGATCGACCGGAACACCAACGCACCTTGCGCTCAACGATCGCCTGGAGCTATCACCTGCTGCCGCCCGAAGAGCAACGACTTTTCCGGCGGATGGGCATTCTCACGGGCCCGGTTTCACCAGAGATGGCGTTGACCGTGTGCGGCGAACCAGAAGACACAATCGAACGACTTATCGACCTGGAAGAGTGCAGCTTAATCCAACTCAATCATGAATCAGAAGCGCAATGCTCATTGCTGGAATCCATGCGCATTTTCGCCATTGGTGAGCTGGATAGCAGCGGCGAGGAAGAAACGATTCGCTCCCGCCTGGCAGACTACTGCATCGCAGAGATTTCCAAAATCGGCCCCGACCTGATCGGTACCGGCCAGGCCCGGGCTATTGAACAGATCGAGAATCTTCAGGCACATTTCATCGCAAGCCTGCGCTGGCTCTCTGGTGCGAATCAGGCTTCCAAATATATCGAGCTCACATGTTCCCTGTTCAGATTCTGGCGCATACGTGGGCAGCTGGTGGAGGCAGAATTCTGGCTGGGCAAGGCAGTGGATTCGGCCTGGGAATCACTTCTCACCCCCGGCGAACGAGCCAGGGCATTTGCCACCGCGGCGTGGATACTCTACGAACGTGGCCAGACTGACAAGGCGAAATCCTATGCGGAATCCACCCTGTCGCTGGCGGATCCGGTTTCCAATTCACTCTTGCATGGCCAGGCATGGCGGGTACTGGCGCTTGTGGAAAGTCGGCAGGATCACAACGAGCTGGCAATCGAGTACATGCAACGAAGCCTCGAGTACTTTCGTGAAGCTGGCGACGCCGACGGAATCGCTGGAACACTCAACAACCTCGCCATACTTGCGCTGGATGATGGCGATTGGGAGCGGGTAATTGACCTCTGCGAGGAATCGACACGGACGTTCCGGGCGCTCGGCAATATCCATGGCACATCGCATAGCCTGGATACCATGGGAATCGCCCAGTACGAGCTTCATCGCTACAGCGATGCCATGCGGAGCACACTGGCATCGCTCCGCATTGATCGTTCGGTCGGTGATGCGCGCGGACTCGCCGTGACGCTGGATCATGTTGGCAAAATCGCGCGGGCACAAGGCGATCTTCCGGCCTCCTGGGAGGCCCATTCCGAGGCCCTCACGTATCGCAACCAGGTTGGAGACCCGCGGGGATTGCTGGTGTGGCTCCAGGCCATGGCCTACTGGTTGGTGGAAGCCGGCCGCGCCGAACTGGCTGCTCGCGTACTGGGGGCAGTAGAAATCGCCCGGACCTCCAGCAATCTTCCACTCAACCATCATGAGACCGCCGATCACCAGGCCACAGTCGACGGGGCCCTCCGTGCGCTGGGTGAGGAGCGCTACCTCGCCGCCATCGCCAAGGGGCGCTGGGCCTCGCTGGACGATCTCACAATTGAAGTACGAGATGCCGCCAACGAACGCGTGCACGAAATCGTCGCCGGCACCCCAATTATCCCGGAGGGAGTTGGCGAACAGTATGGCCTCACAGAACGTGAGGAAGAAGTGCTCCACCTCCTCGCCCGGCGGTTAAGCGACAAGGAAATAGCAGACCACCTCAACATCTCTTCCCGCACAGTGAATCGCCATGTGAGCAACCTGCTCGCGAAACTCGATGTACGCACCCGGCGCGAAGCAGCCCTCCTCGGAGAACGCGACCGAATTGGGTAATTCTTGCCGATGCGTCTACCCATAACACCCTGCACTATGTAAATACAGGCCAGAAGGTTCATGTATCCGGAACATGTTTCCCTCAGGTCGTCGTCCCCGAACGAATCCGGGAAGGGAGCGAAATGAAGATAACGAGTGCCCTCCTCGCCGCGCAAGCCATGGCGAGAATCACCAATCTTTCACCAGACGATGTTTTCCTGGCGTTACAGAACGGAACCAGCGTGGTGGTGGATATACGGGAGAAGGAAGAGGTGACAGCCACAGGAACCATGCCAGGTGCGATCCACATACCAAGAGGTGTACTGGAGTTCGCGGTGGATCCTGGCAGCCCCACATATCTTGCCAAACTCACGCCAGAAACATCCCTGATTTTGGCGTGCGAAGACGGTCAACGTTCAGCACTTGCTACGGAGACCCTGAAATCGCTTGGATTCTCCAATGTCGCACATCTCCGCGGAGGATTCCGGGAGTGGGTTCGTCAGGGATTGCCAGTTCACCGCCCGTCAACCGACGAGAGCGAGGAGTAGAAACCGATGACCAGGTACATGCAGCGCAATCGATCATCACAGGGCTTCGCACTAACCATTGCATTTACGTTGATTCTTTTGATGGGGAGCCTGCTGGCTCCTCTGGTTCCGGCTATATCGGCCGATACGCTGGCCAACGTGGAGGAGTACAACCTTGCCCAACCACTTGAGCCGCTAGATCCT
>CAZYDY010000007.1:0-7657 GCA_964646245.1 uncultured Sphaerobacteraceae bacterium | reverse complement strand
GCCGGGCAGCAAGCCCTGTTTTGCACCGGAAACACACCATATGGAAACACCAAGCCGTACGCCCGATACGCTTTCACCCAACCGGTCACGCCTGATTACGCGATCGATACCATTGCAGAAGAGAGCATCGAATGTGACTGGTTCGGCGTATTAGCCGCACCGACTGGTGACACATCGGTCACGATCTATAAGTGGCTCTGCCCTGATGACACGCAATACTCCATGCAACCCGATTACTACAGCACCGAGTGCGATACAGAGCAGGCCGGTGTACCGTTCGAAATCACTGATGACTCCGTTACGCAAAACACAACGTCGGATACCAACGGTCGACAGATTGACGGCCTGATCGGCGAAATCGAAATCCAGGAAATAATCCCGGACGGATTCGGAAATCCGGTCGTATTCTGCCAGCTCCTCAATGATCCCGATCCCGTATCCATGTCGGTGACGCAGGGCAAAATCACCCTGGCGCCGAGTGCCGATGATGACTACCAGTGCTTCTGGTACAACCTTCCGGATACTGGTACGTCGGTAACAATCTACAAATGGCAATGCCCGGACGGCACCATGGCGGGCCAAACAGATAGCTACTACAGTGCCGAATGCGATATGGAGCAGGCCGGGGTTCCGTTTGAAGTGACTGATGATACAGGCACGCAACAAACCACATCCGACACCAATGGTCGACAGATCGACGGCCTGATCGGCGAAATCACGATTACGGAAACCATTCCGGCTGGCTATGACAATCCCGCCATCTTCTGCCAGCTGCTCAACGACGCCCAATCCACGGATTACTCCAGTGGCAACGGGTCGGTCACCCTCCAGCCAAGCCAGGATGACGATTACCAATGCTGGTTCTACAACATCCCGGGCGGTATAGGCACGCAGCAAACAGGTTCCGGCGACGTCCTGGTGTACAAGTTCGAGTGCCTGGGCACACCACCGCAGGGCGCGCAATACGCCTGGTACTTCCAGAACTGCACCACGCCGATGAATGGTGTGACCTTTGTGCTGGATACCCCGGCTGTGGATATCCAGACTGACACCGGCGATAGCATAAGTGGCGCAGTCATGATGGGCGGCGTCGAGGTCGGCAGCTACCCACTGACTGAAACTGTGCCAGCCGGATACACCCCTGGAGCTGTGTTCTGTGCCACCGTCGGCCAGGCAGAAATTCCAACCGCTGGTCAGTTCGTGGCACAGTCGCTGAGCGGAAGTAGTATCACGGCCAACGTCACTGCGGATTCAACCTTCTTCTGTCACTGGTACAACGTGCCAATGGACGCTGAAGGAATCTCCCTCACCCTGTACAAGTGGCAATGCCCGGCAGGAACCATGTACGGCCAGCTCGATAGCTACTACTCGGCCGAGTGCGCCATGGAGCACGCCGGTGTGCCGTTCCAGATCACCCATACCGGTGGAACAATCGACACGACCTCGGATACCAATGGTCGCCAGGTGGACAACCTCACAGGTCAGATCACCATCCGTGAAATGGGTCTGCAAGGCTATGGCGATCCGGTAGTGTTCTGCCAGCTGTTGAACGACAACGCATCGACACTCTACCCGTCCGCAAACGGCGTTGTGACGTTGCCTCCTGCCGTGGGTGATGACTACCAGTGCTTCTGGTACAACATCCCGCTGGAAGACTTCAGCCTGACGCTTTACAAGTGGCAATGCCCGGCAGGAACCATGTACGGCCAGCCAGATAGCTACTACTCGGCTGAGTGCGACATGGAACATCCAGGCGTGCCGTTCCAGATCACCCATGATGGCGGAACGATCGACACAACGTCCGATACGAACGGTCGCCAGGTCGACAACCTCATGGGGCAAGTCACCATTCGGGAAATGGGACTGCCAGGCTATGGCGATCCGGTAGTGTTCTGCCAACTGCTGAACGACCAGTCGTCAACCCTGTACACATCCGCAAACGGTATCGTGGTTCTCCCGCCTGCAATGGGCGATGACTACCAGTGCTTCTGGTACAACATTCCAGAGGACCCAAGCACCATCACCATTTACAAGTGGCGCTGCCCGGATGGCATGCCAGCCGAGAAGTCCCAGACGTGGTTCGAGACCAACTGCAAGACGAACCCGCAGGACGGCGTGACCTTCACGATGACCGATAGCAGCGGCATGCGTCCGCCAATGAACACCTCCAACGGTATGGTGCAGTGGACTGATGTCGCCACCGGAGCGGTGCAGGTAGCCGAAACAGTTCCTGCGGGCTTCGATCCACTCCCATACCTGGTTTGCACCATCACCGCGCCTGGTATGAACCCATCTACATCGACACCGGCAACCGTCAATGGTGTGTGGAACGGCAGCATCACCGAACACGGCACCGTGATCGTTTGCGATTGGTACAACTGGTACCTCGGCCCGGGCGAAATCACCGTCCACAAGCGACTCTGCCCGGAAGGTTACGATCGCCATGCGTGGAATGCGGACCCAATAGCGGACTGCACAACGACGATCAATGGCATCACCTTCAAGCTGGACCAGCCGGATCCAGGTGTCGATCTCTTCTCTGATACGGGCGACAGCATTGATAGCGCCGTCTACTTTGGCGGACTCGAACCCGGCAGCTACACCATCACGGAGATGGTTGGCGCTGGCGAGTACAAGGACATCTTCACCTGGCAGTGCACCGGCCTGAACTCCAGCTCGGTTCACCCGACCCCGCTCAGCGTCGGCCAGAGCCTGGACTTCATGATCACGGGCGGCGATGAAATCGTCTGCTACTGGTTCAATGTTCCGTATCCACAATACGGATACATGGTGGTAACCAAGTACAACTGCTCAACCGAGACGTACGTGAGCGATGTGTACTGCTACACCAACCAGACAGGTCAGGACTTCGATCTGCAGCAGTGGAACGGCAGCGCCTGGTCCACGGTTCAGAGCGGCACCACAGATGTAAGCGGCAAAGTGACCTTCAACAACCTGGACGCTGGCGACTACCGACTGGTTGAACCGAACACGCAGGCCTGCCTGATGAAGTCCAGCAATATCACCTCGGGTGGCAACATCGGCGTGGTTACAGGTGAAGGAACGACGGTCTACGTGTACAACTGCAAGACTGCTCCACCGCCGCAAAAGACTCCAACCAAGTACCCGAACACGGGTGTGGCACCATCGGCTGATGCTGCACCGGTGCGGACACCGGGTCTGGAACTGACAGGTTTGGCCGGACTTATGGGACTCGCGATCAATCGTCGCCGTATGGTGGCCGGTGCCGGGCTGATAACAGCCGGTGCCGCCGCCACGGCCCTGCCGCTGTTGAACGCTCAGGAGTTGGTGCCTCTGGATTCCACTCCAGCACCGGGCACACCGCAACCAGAAGATTTCTGGTGCGCAACACCAACTGCGGCGACCCCTGGGGCGAGCACGCCAGTGGTGGATCCGTGCAATCGTGGGGCGATTCCGATTCAGATGCGCATTCCGGTCATCAATGTCGATGCACCAATCGAGTACCTGGAGATCATCGAAGGCCTCATGCAACAGCCGACCGGCGATACACACATCGCCTGGTACAAGGAAACCAGCCGCCTTGGTGAAGTCGGCAACGGTATCTACGCAGCGCACGTGAACTGGTACGGAAATCCGGAGGGCATCTTCTTCCGACTGGAATCCTTACAGGAAGGTGATGTCATCGAAATCGACGGCGATGACCAGCAAACACTCCTCTACGAAGTGCAGTGGATGCAGAACTTCCCGAGTGATGAGGAACCTCCGGACGAAGCGCTGGGCCTCACCGACGAGGTTGCAATCACCCTCATTACATGCGGCGGTGAATGGAGCAGCGCCCTTTCGGAATACGACCATCGCACACTCGTCCGCGCGGTTCTCAGGACCTAGAGTCCATCGCGTTATTTCCCGGCACATCAGTCGCCAGCGTGTTCTTCCCCCTCACGCTGGCGGCTGGTGCGCGTTTGGATGGGAATCGCGCTGTTTCCTTCCCCGGTTCGGGGTTGGCGAACTCGCGGCGCTGGAATTGCGAGTAATATGCTCAGTCGTGGGTGTCCAGACCGGGCACCCTTTTTCCTGAAATATCGTTGAGGGAACCTGTTCTATGTCTGATTCAAAACCCGTTCTGATGGTGATCGTTGCCAGCGTGCGCGATGGTCGCAAGGGCCGCGCTGTAGCGGACTGGTTCATTGGCGAGGCGGAAAAGCATGGCGGCTTTGACGTGAAGGTTGCCGATCTCAAAGAGATCGACCTCCCGCTCATGACCGAACCAAACCATCCACGCTTTAAGGATTACACCCAGGAGAAAACCTGGGAGTGGAGCCGCATGGTAGAGAGTGCAGATGCATTTGCATTCGTGATGCCAGAGTACAACCACAGCATGGTTGCACCGCTCAAAAACGCTATCGACTATCTCTTCCAGGAGTGGCAACACAAGCCGGCCCTGATCGTCAGTTACGGTGGAATCTCCGGGGGCCAGCGCGCCGCCCAGCAACTTCGCCAAACGTTTTCTGCACTCAGTGTGATCGCGATGTCCGCACAGGTGGCGATCCCGAATTTCGCAGAGCACATTCAAAACGATGTGTTTGTGGGGTATGAATCCGCCAACAGTTCAGCTGCCAGTGGACTCGATGCCATGCTGGAATGGCTCCCGGCATTAAAACCGATGCGTGAAAGCTAATCGGCCGGTGCGCGTGATGGCTCCATAGGACGTCGCCTGTTCGCCAACCACAGGTTCACTGCCATAAGCAGCAGTACGATTCCTGTAAGAACAAACGTTGCACGGATACCGAATACGCCGGCCAGGCCTGCACCCGCGAGCGGGCCGGCGAAGCCTCCCACACTACCCGCAGTATTCATCAGGCCAAACACCACACCGCGCTGGCTATCATCGGTGACGCGAGCGATGAGTGCATTGGCGGCAGGAATCAGTCCTCCGGCAAAGAGGCCGAAAATGGCCTGCAATACAATCAGGTGCCACGGGTGCTGCGCCAACGACATTGGCAGGTAAACCAACCCGGCGCCAACGGCGCACCAGATCAGAATCTTGTAGTGGCCGCGCCGGTCTCCCAGCTTGCCGAGATAAATCGACGATATCGCACTGGTCACACCGAGGATTCCCAGTGCGAGACCAGTGAGCGTGTTCACATTGGCACCGACTTCACTGATCATTTCCACGAAGATCGGCGTAATTGGCTGTACTGCAGAGGACGCGAACCGAACGAGCAACATGCTCATCGTCAACGCGAGCATGGTTGGCCCGAGAATAAGCTTCCAGGTGGAACCAGTGGCTGCCTTCTCTTTTTTGGTCTTCTTTTCTGGCCGGACGAAATTCTCGTGCACGAACACCAGGGTGATCACTCCGGCGGCAAATGCCATCATTCCCGAGATCACGAATGTGGTGCGGTACCCCACAGAGTCGGCGATAACTCCGCCGAAAAGCGGACCAAGTGCAGAACCGGAAAAGACCGCTGTTTGCACCATTCCGAGCCCGTAGCCAAGTCGATCCTTCGGCATACTGACCGCAACCAGCGCTGTTGCAGCGGCGACAGTACCTGTCATTCCACCTTCTATCAGGCGCAAGCCAAGCATCTGCCACGGGCCGGTTACAAACGCCGCCAGCGTGATGGTGAACCCTGCGGCAAACTGTGCGCGCACCAGCATCGGCTTGCGACCATAACGATCGGCTACTGCGCCCCAAATCGGGCTGGTGAATGCCATCATGCCGGCACCGAGGCTCAGCATGAGACCGGTCCAGTACGCCTGGCCTTCGGGCGTATTTACTCCAAGCTCGCCGAAGAAGCCCGGGAGGATCGGGGCTCGCATTGAGAAGCCCATAATCACCAGGAGCTGCGCCGCCCACACCCCGTACAGCGTACGCCGCCACTTCGGTCCACTACCCCGCTCGCTGCCTCGAATTATTCGAGGCAGAAAAAAACTAAACCGCCCAAATGGACGGACACGCTTCGGCGATTCTTCGGGGGTGGTGGATGATGGATCGCGCTCTGTCATGCTAAGGAGAGTAGCGCAGTACGGACATTTAGTCGAGGGGGTAGATCGACGAATTAAGTGCAGCCGCGGGGTTCAGATATGAGAGATGCGAATGATCAATCCGCCATGGAATCCTGATCCAGATCGTTGCCCTGTTTCGGCTCACTCCCGGGTCACGTGCCAAACATTGCTATGAGGAAGTCTTCATGAGACCAGGACCCGTCGGATGCTCAGGCATCTGTCACCAGTCTCACCCTGGCAGCGCCGAGTCCGACAATCGTGAGCACCACGGTACTGGCCAGGATCAATCCGAATGCGAACGGCCAACTTCCGCTTACATCGTGCGCAAAGCCAACACCAATCGGGCCAAGTGCAGCGATCATGTATCCGACGGCCTGGGCCATCATCGAGAGATCAGAGGCGTGGAACGCGTCCGGTGTTCTGAGTCCGATAAAGGTCAACGCGAGGCTCAAGGTCATACCGCTGCCGAACCCAAACAGCACGACCCACGCAACCGTGCCGGTCATCGGCAGCCAGATCATGCCAGCCAGTCCAACAATACACAGGGCTGAACTGAGCCAAATGAGCCAACGCTGATCGCTCCGCTTGTACACCAACAATGGAGCAATGAATGAGCCAACGACGCCAAGCAGAGGTGACAGGCTAAGCATGAATCCGGCGCGCTGCTCGCTCATTCCTTCGGAAATGAGGTAGACCGGAAGCCAGCCAGTGGTGGAGAAAAAGAGAAATGACTGCATTCCCATATATGCAGTAACAAACCACGCCAATTTGTTCCGCCAGAGGTTGGTGTGAATGGTACGCTCGGGTGCTTTCACCTTGCGGCCACTACGGGCACTGACCTGCCAGGGTATCAGGATCACGATGCCTGCAATCACAATCACGGCCGGCCAGCGCAACGCACCTCGCCAATCGAGATCCAGCGCGTTCATGATCGGAATCGTGACCCCGGCGCCGATCGCCCCACTTGCCGAAATCGCCGCTGAGTACACCGCTGTCATCGGGCCGACGTGATTCGGTGCTTCCCGCTTAATGAATCCGGGCAGAATCACATTGCTTACAGCAATCCCGGCACCAACCAAAACAGTGCCGCCAAACAGCAATTCAACGGAGGGAACAGTTCGCACCAGGAGCCCAAACAAAAGCAGGCAGAACATCGCGAGCAAAATCGCATCCATGCCCCAACGTCGCGTGAGCTTCTGGGAGATGAGCGCAACGGTACCAAAACAGAGTACGGGGATTGTACTCAGCCACCCGGCCTGGGAGGCGCTCAGCTTCAGATCGTTGGTGATGGTATCCAGCAATGGAGATACGGAGAGGATCGGGATCCTCAGGCTCAGTCCGAGAATGATCACCGTGGCCATGATGAATGCGGGATGTCGTATCCAACTGGATACGCGTGTTGAGATCATGGCCATTTCCGGGTTCAACGGGCGAGATGTAGCCACCTGGCTACACATTCTCATGCTACGTGGTGAACGCGGTTCCGTCGAGAAAAACAGATCACCCCCGGCCATGAGGCCGGGGGTGAGTGGTTCAGGATCTACTCTTCGATAGGTGCGTGATGATCGAAATTACTTTCGCCACGCTTCCAGTGTCCACTCATGCGCAGGTTCTCGCGATTGAGTCCGCGCTCGTTGAGCACGTGACGGCGGACATCACGCATGGC
>CAZYDY010000006.1:0-15796 GCA_964646245.1 uncultured Sphaerobacteraceae bacterium | reverse complement strand
GCATTCGTGCTACGTGTACGACATCGCGCCACCCGCTAACCAGGGCGCGTACTCAAAAGAGATTCTCACTGCAGGAGAGTGGACGCACGTCCGCTCTCCTGCAGTTCTTAAGCAGACACCTCACACAGTTGGGCCGTGTGTTCCATCTTCGATTGGGAGGATGTCCGTACTTTCCAAGATCGTGTACAATCGAAAATGTTCAAAACAAGCGGTTTCTTCTCGACTTCCCAAGCGGCTTCGCTTCGGACATGGAAGACGCCAAACATAGCGGACAGAGTCTAGGTACCGTCCACTGGTACCACGATTGAGGAGAGGGAAATCTCATGCGCACGACTCGACGACAGTTTTCGCAACTCGTAGCGGCAGGAGCAGCCGGTGCTGCCCTTGCGCATGTGCCAGCTGTTATGGCGCAGGATCGCTTCACCATCGCTACCGGTGGTACCGGCGGCGTGTACTACCCGTACGGTGGTGCTCTCGCGAGTGTACTGAGCAATGCAGTGCCAGATTCCGACTGGACTGCAGAAGAAACCTCGGCTTCTGTCGATAACATGTACCTCATCGATAGTGGTGATGCCGATCTCGCCTTTGTTCTCTCCGACACTGCCTATGATGCCGGGGAGGGGAATGATCCCTTTGAAGCCGAAGTCGATGCGTTAACCATCGTGACGCTTTACAACAACTACACCCACATTGTGGTGAATGGTGACGCCGGCATTAATTCCGTTGAGGACCTCGCTGGTAAAACAGTCTCCGTCGGTTCTCCCGGCTCGGGTACCGAAGTGATCGCCCTCCGCGTGTTGGAGGCCGCCGGCCTCACGGCCGATGACCTCACCACCGAGCAGTTGGGCGCAGGTGAATCCGCAGGAGCCATGAAGGATGGTCTCCTGGATGCGTTCTTCTGGAGCGGCGGATTGCCCACCGCCGCAGTGATCGACCTGGCTGCGACCCCGAACCTCAACATGCAATTCCTGGCTACAGATATGTATCTCGATCAGCTGCTTGAGCAGTGGGGCAGCTTCTACGCTGTCGCCAATATCCCGGCAGGCACATATGGAGATTCACAGGAAGATGTTCCGGTGATCGTTGTGCCGAACGTGCTCGTGGCACCCGGCAGCATGGAAGACGATATGGCTTACGAGATCATCAAGGCCATTTTCGACAACCAGGAACAGTTGATCGCTGCTGCTCCGTCTGCTGCTGAACTCACGCTGGAATCCGCGCAGTGCTCTGCGGCCTTGCCATACCATCCGGGTGCACTTCGCTACCTGGAGGAAAACGGAATCGCTGCGGGCACCTGTGGTACCGGTGGAGCAACTCCGGAAGCTACGCCCGAAGGTTAGTTAGTGTGCTGATCGGGGAGAGGGAAACCTCTCCCCGGTTTTGGTTCAGAACAGGATGCCAGGGGGATGGTTCGTGCCGGGGTAATTCTGGGGATGCTCTTTCTGGTGATGGTGCCAGCATTACTGGCAACCCCATCGAGGTCTCTGCAGGTACACACGTCCACGGGTGCTTTGGTGTGGTGCTCTCCGGTTGGCCAAAACGATACAGTCCAACTGCAGTTCACTCACTCCATGTTCGGTGGCTACGTCCGCGAGAACTGGAAAGTTACCCCCGGTAATCAGCTTCAGCGTTCCCGGTTTGTAACCGAGAATGCCGCTGCTGCCGAATACTACGCAACCGATGGCACCAGCTACCAGGCTGATGACGGCTTCGTGGTACCCGGCGATCCGCTGCAGCAACCGGAGTTGATCGTGCGTGTGAACAACCGGGGAAACCATGTGCTCACCGTCGGCGAGAACAACATTCACCTGGCCGAAGTACTCCCATACAGCACGCAAGTACGAATCGCCGTGGTAGCGGAAGACTGCGACGGCAAGAACTGAAAATGTGTCGGAAAGGATCCGGGAACGATGTCCGAATCGTCGGAACAGAAATTTAAAAAGAGTCAACAGCCGGAGGAAGCGGTTGCGGAGTTTGAACCGGATTTCTCAGAGGATCCTGTAGACACCCAGGCGTTGATCGAGGAGTACGAATCTGAATCTCCCACTCGATCATTTACCGGGCCGATTTTCTGGTTTGTTGGTACATTCGCCGTCCTGATCTCAATCTTCGCGCTCGCCAAAACCCAAATCATTATTCCCACGCAGAGCTATCGCGTCGCCTTCCTGGGTGCTGCGTTGGCACTGACATTTGCCATGTATCCATGGACCCGATCAGCAGCCAAGAATCCAAACATGGTCGATGTGGTTTCTTCGGTCCTCCTGGCAATTGCATCGATCGTGGCGTCTGCCTATCCCTTTGTTGTTGGATTTGATTCGTTCCTGCGTCGATCGGTTCGCCCGACCGAGATGGACGTGATCATGGGTGTGGCTCTCATCCTCCTGGTACTGGAGGCGACGCGCCGCACTATCGGCTGGATTCTGCCTGGTTTCGCGGTGTTCCTGCTGGCATACGCGCATTGGGGGTACATGTTACCGGGAGATTGGGGCCACCGGGGCTACTCAATCGAGCGCATCGTCGGCCATATGTATATCGATGTAAAGGGAGTTTACGGTACCGCCCTGGATGTGGCGGCGACGTATATCGTGCTCTTTACCATCTACGGGGCTGTGCTCGAGTTCTCCGGAGCGGGCAAGTTCTTTCTCGATTTCTCATTCGCCGCCACCGGGCGCAAGGCGAGTGGTGCAGGCCGCACAACAACCATTGCTGGCTTCCTGCTTGGCACAGTCTCCGGCTCCGGTGTTGCTACCACGGTGACACTTGGCTCTGTCGCCTGGCCTATGTTGCGTAAGGCGGGTTACGAGAAGAACGCTGCCGGTGGCGTGCTGTCCGCAGCCGGTATTGGGGCTATTCTCTCGCCGCCGACACTCGGGGCCGCGGCGTTTATCATCGCCGAATATTTACAGATTTCGTACCTGGAGGTGCTCAAACTCGCAACCATCCCCACGATTCTGTATTACCTCTGTATCTTCCTGATGATCGAACTGGATTCGCGCAAACTCCGCACCAGGGCGGTGATGATTGAAACCTTACCCGCCAAAACCCTGGCGAAGCGTTACTGGTATCACTTCACCAGTCTCTTCGTGATTGTTGGGCTTATGGCCTACGGATACACACCATTCAAGGCGGTTGTTTACGCCACCGCTATTGCGTTTCTCCTCAGCTTCCTGCGTAGGGAAACGGCCATGGGACCAAGAAATACCTGGAACGCCCTGCGCTCCGGTTCCGTGGGAACACTCAGCGTGGCCAGTACCTGTGCTACGGCTGGCCTCATTGTTGGTGTCATGACGCTCACGGGACTCGGTTTGAAGATGAGCGATCTCATCGTTGATCTCGCCAACGAGACGTTGCTGCTCACTATTCTGTACTCTGCGTTGGCCGTCTGGATTCTGGGCCTGGCCGTGCCTGTCACTGCCAGTTACATCATCGCTGCAGCTATCGTTGCACCGGCCCTCATCATGATGGATATACCAGCTGTTGCCGTGCACATGTTCATCTTCTATTACGCCGTTCTCAGTGAGGTAAGTCCACCAACCGCGCTGGCACCGTTCGCCGCCAGTGCCATTACCGGGGGCAATCCATTCAAAACCATGATGGTCACATGGAAATACACATTGCCAGCGTTTGTGGTGCCATTCATGTTCACACTGGATATCGAAAACGGTACCAACCTGCTCATGCTCGGCGATTGGTCCGACATTATCCTCAGCACCATCACGGCATGTCTCGCCATCGTTGCACTTGTGGCTGGAGTCGGCGGATGGGTGCTAAGGCAGGCGAACATTCTGGAGCGCTTGCTCCTAATTGTTGCGGCCGGGTTCCTGTTCTATACGGGACCCCTGCAGGATGTGATCGGGTTATCGTTCCTCGCTACCGCACTCGCGCTGCATTGGATACGAATACGCGGTATGCCGGAGGATCCAGAGACAACACCGGCACCGGTTACCTGATAAACCTGTTCACACCGAAACACCCCGGAGATTGCTGGATCTCCCGGGGTGTTTTCTCACTCGAAAAGGCCTATTCCTGATTGTCTTCCGGACCTCGCTCCAGGAATACCGGGCAAGGAGCTTCACGAACGAGCTTCTCGGCCACGGAACCCAGCGACCAGCGTTTGTAACCACCCTGGCCACGCGTGGTTATAACCAGGATGTCGTCAACATCCACGGCCCACATGAGCGTAAATGGCACTGATCCTTCCACGATTTCCGTGGTGACCTGCGACCATTCCGGCTTAATCGCCTCTTCCTTTTCCTTGAGATACGAAATCGCGGCTTCGCGAACCTCGTTGAGCGTCTGGTCATACAAGTCCGGATGCATGTCCGAAGGCGCCAGCCAGTCGGTATTCGTGTCACGCAGGGCAGTTTTTACGTCCTGCAGGCCAACACTCCGCACCAGATGAAGCGGCAATTGCAGGGCAGATGCCAGGCGGATTGCGGCGGAAAGCCCGCGCTCCGCAATCATGCTGCCGTCCAGCGCACACACCACACGATCTGGAACCTTGGGATTCCGTGTCAGTTCTCCCACACGAACCAGCAACGTGGGTGTAGAGCCATGACGCACAACGCGGTCTGCCATGCTGCCGAAGATCACGCGCCCGGCTGCACCGCGGCCGTGGGTCATCATCACGATCAGGTCCGCTTCGCTACCGGCGTTAATGATCTCCTCTGCAACATCGCCTATGCGGATGTCCACGCTTACCTTGCGCTCTGGCGTGCGAAGCTCCTCCGCCATTCGCTCCATCTCGTCTGCCAGCGACGTTTCCTCGCGAGAGCTGGTGCGACGCAGGATCCACTCCGGAACAATGACCTCTCGGTCAACCATCACATGCAGTAATACCAACTCCTTTGTAGGAATGGTGGCGGCATACGTGAGCGCAGCCCGACTGGGTTCAGACCCATCCAGCGGAACAATGATTCGATCATAGGTGTGGTTCATAGTCATGCAGCATACTCCTTGCGGTCACAGAATTACGATTTCTGTATACACCAATGATACGAGTGATCGTCATTGAAGACGAGGGGGAGTTTCCCCAATCTTGCGGGAATTTTCTGGCATTCAGTTACACTGAAAGTGTATTCATTGGGCAGGTTGTTTTATGATAGCGCCACCGGGGATAGAGACGTCCTCAAAACGAGTAGCACTCCTGAGGGTGGGGTGCAGTTGATCATTCTTTAAAGCCTGTGATGCACAAGCAGCATCCGCGCGGTTACGAGGGGGTAGCGGATATGGAGGTTCAGGCGAGTGGTGAGCTTATTCACCAGGCGTCGGAAGAGGAAGAGATACGGCGGAGTAGATGGGGTTCGATCTTTGGGAACTTCATTCTCCGACGTGCGCTTCGCGCCCTGTTTACCATTTATTTGGTAACGACGTTTATTTTCTTTCTGGTGCGATTGCTTCCGGGAGACCCGGTGCAGGTGTATATCAACAGGCAAATGACCCAGTACGGCTATAGCTATGATGACGCCGCCAACCAGGCGCGCTCACTCTTCGCCATCGACGATAGCAAGCCGTTGCTGTTGCAGTACTTCGAATACCTCGCGAACCTGTTGCGTGGCGATATGGGCCAATCCATGGTGCTGCCGGGTACTACGGTCATCAGTATCATCAACAGCCGCATTTGGTGGACGGTCTTCTCGGTGGGTACGGCACTTCTCATTGCGTTCGCGCTGGGTAGCCTCATCGGTATGTTCATGGCGTACAAGCGAGGCTCGACCTTTGATGGCGTTGCCAGCACCGTTGGCTCCATCATGAACAGTTTCCCCAACTATCTTTTTGCCTTGATGTTCATCATTATCTTTGCTGTTCAATTGGGCTGGATTCCCTACACCAAAATGCGCGGCTCGTTATCAAGCGGCCAGCCTGTGGAGTTCAGTTGGGCATTCTTCACCGACGCCCTGTATCACGCGATGTTACCGATATTTGTCTACGTGATAACCAGTATCGGTGGCTGGATGTTGCTGATGAAGAGCTCCACCGTGTCCACATTGGAAGAGGATTACGTGACCGCAGCCCGTGCTCGTGGCGTGCCGGAATGGCGGGTTCTTACATTCTATGTTGGGCGTAACGCTATCCTGCCGCTCTTTACCCAGCTCACTATTGCCGTCGGATTCGTGACCGGTGGATCGCTCCTCGTTGAGCCGATCTTCCAGTACCAGGGAATCGGTTCCCGCCTGCTGGAAAGCATCAACACGCGCGATTACCCGGTGCTGCAAGGCATCTTCCTGGTTATCACCATTTCCGTGGTGGTGGCGCTGTTTATCGCCGACTTACTCTACAGCCGGCTTGACCCACGAATTCGATCATAGGGAGGGGTAAGAATGACTACTGCAACACCTGCGGCTGAAACTGCCCGTCCTGAACGGATCGTACCGGCGCCAGCGTGGCGTCGATTCATCAGTCGAAACAAGCTCGGCGCGTTCGGAATGATCTTGCTGGGCGCTATCCTGATTCTCAGTTTTATTGGTCCGCTATTCCTGCCGGACCGCAACCCGACCATGGTCGATAAGGTCTACTGCTCGCCAAGCTGGGAGAACCCGCTTGGATGCGATAACCGTGGCCGCGATATCTGGTACCAGATCGTGAACGGCGGCAGTCAGCTGATTCTCGTCAGCACAGGCGCCGCGTTGGTCAGCACGCTCATTGCCATCACATTTGGTGCACTCGCTGCCCTTATTGGTGGCTGGTTCGAATCCGTAGTTCTCCTCTTCACAGAGGTTGTACTTACCGTTCCGAGCATCATCCTGTTGGCAGTGCTGGCAGCATTTGTGAGCCTGGATAGTCCCATTCTGTTGGTGGCCATCCTGGCTGCTACTGGTTGGCCTACATTGCTCCGCGCAGTACGCGCCCAGGTTTTGAGCCTGAAGGAACGCGAGTTTGTGGAAGCCGCCCGCATGCTGGATCTTGGCATGCCGCGTATTCTCTTCCGCGAAGTCCTGCCGAATATGGCCAGCTACATTCTTATCAACTTCGTCCTGGGTATGACCGGTGCCATCTATGGCCAGGTTGTTCTCTACTTCCTCGGCCTGGTATCGCTCTCCGGCGACAACTGGGGCCTGATGGTCGACCAGGCATATCGCCAGGGAGCAGCCTTCACTCCAGACGGCATGTTGTTCCTGCTAACCCCAATAGTGATGATTGTGCTACTTATGTGGTCGCTCACACTGGTGGCTCGAGCACTCGAGGACGTCTTCAACCCTCGCCTGCGGGAGGCATAATTAATGAGCAACCAAACTTCTATCGATCAGGCGCTCGCCGAGCGCAACCGCACGCGCGGAACATCAGAATCGGAAGCGTCTGTCCTCATTTCCATCAAGGATGTTTCCGTCGAATACAAGACGCCCTTCGGGTGGATGCAGGCGGTACGTAACTCCAGCCTGGAGATTCGTCGCGGAGAAGCCGTGGCACTCATCGGCGAGTCTGGCTCCGGTAAGTCGACGCTTGGTTTCGCCCTGCTGCGCATGTTGCCACGAAGCGCCCGGGTTTCCTCCGGGTCGGCCGTGTTCCACGATCCCGATGGCGGGAGCTACGATCTCTTTCAGCTAAGTGACAAGGAGTTCCGGGACTTCCGCTGGAGCAAATGCGCAATGACATTCCAGGCAGCACAAAACGTGCTGAACCCGGTTATGCGCGTGAGCCAGACGTTCTACGAAACAGCCAAGGCGCACGGCTGGAACGATCGCCGGGCAGTGAAAGAGAAGACGCTCGATCTCTTCGAGAAAGTGCAGCTCGATCCGAATCGTGTATTCGATTCCTATCCGCACGAGCTGTCTGGCGGTATGCGCCAGCGCGTCAGTATCGCGCTCAGCCTGCTGCTTGACCCTCACTTGCTGATTCTCGATGAGCCAACAACGGCGCTCGATATCATCACCCAGCGGGCAATCATCGATGTAATCAAGAGCCTGCGGGAGCAACTCGACTTCACGATGATCTTCATCAGTCACGATCTCAGCCTCGCGGCCGAACTCGCAGACCGCGTAGCAACCATGTACGCCGGCGAAATTGTGGAATACGCGCCCGTGCGTGATGCCTTCTACGATCCGCACCACCCGTACACCGTTGGTTTGCTCAACGCGGTGCCACCAATTGTGGGCGAGGAGTTTACACAGCTCGTGGCAATTCCGGGTTCAACCCCGAACCTGCTCAACATCCCGAGCGGATGTCCGTTCCATCCACGCTGCCCGTGGGCGACGGAGATATGTACTGAAGTGAATCCGCCACTTATCGACATCGGCGGAACCCACTTCACTGCCTGTCACCATCACGACCAAATTACGCGCGACCAGGAAGTCTGGGAAGAAATGGAGGACACCGTTGTCGCAGAATAGCACGCTCCAACCGGAAGTCGAGGCGACTGCTGATCGCGGTACGCCCATTATGAAACTCGAGAACCTGCGACGCGATTTCGACACCCGTGGTGGAAAAATCACTGCAGTCGACAGTGTCAACTTCGATATGTACAAGGGCGATATCCTCTGCCTGGTGGGCGAAAGTGGCTCTGGCAAGACCACGGTTGCCCGCATGGCTGCCGGATTACTTAAGCCCACTCGCGGCAAGGTGTTCTTCGAAGGTCGCGATATTCAGGATATGGACAAGAAGGAGTTCGCAGAGTACCGGCGCTCCGTCCAGATCATCCACCAGGATCCGTATGCGTCGCTGAATCCCATCCATACCATCGGTGATATCCTGCGTGCGCCGCTCCTCAAGCACAAAATCTGCAGGGGTCGCGCAGAGGCAACCAAACGTGCCACCGAACTCCTGGAACTGGTGGATTGTCGACCAGCCGAGAACTTCATCGACAAATACCCACACCAGCTCTCCGGTGGTCAGCGCCAGCGTATCTCCATCGCTCGGGCAATGACGCTCAATCCGCGCGTCATCATTGCCGACGAAAGCGTGAGCATGGTGGATGTGAGTATTCGCGTCAGCCTGCTCAATACCATGATGAAGCTGCGGAACGAGCTCGATGTCACTTTCCTCTTCATCACCCACGACCTCGCCGTTGTGAAGTACTTCGGCTGGGCAGGCAACATTGGCGTGATGTACGTCGGTAAGGTGGTCGAACATGGTCGCACGCCGGGCGTAATTGGCCGCGGTATGCATCCATATACCCGGGCCCTGGCAGCAGCCATCCCGGAAGCGGATCCGGACCTCACGCGGTCTAAAGAAAAACTTCAGTTACGCAGTCTCGATATCCCGAACCTCACGGAATTGCCAAGTGGCTGTGTCTTCCATCCACGCTGTCCATATTGGGTAGAAGGCCTCTGCGATGTGCAGGTGCCAAAGCTAATTCAGATAGACGAACACCGTGAAGTTGCCTGTCATGTGGTGCAGCAGTTGGCTGAAAGTGGTCGTGACCCGCGCGACTTGCAGGTGACGGATCAGCTCGCTAATGAAATTATGCGCGAATGATACTGTGCACAATGCGCATTCTTCTTGCAAATAGCGGTCACTGCATGCATCATTAACCCAATAGCTTCAACCTGAAGGAACGCGTCTTATGGTCAATGCGCATGCTGGGTTTCCTGCAAAGGAACCGCCGATACGGCGGGCACCCGGCAGAACCTGTGACCAGACCGTCGCACTAGGGCTGATGGCTGATAACACGTCAAGGCGCCGGGATGGCCGGCACCAACGAAAGGACAGGGGAACATGGTAGCTTCGATGAACCGTCGACGCTTTATTGGCACAGCAGGTGCCGGTTTTGCGGCGGCAATGCTTACCGGTGGTGCGCTGCCGGCAGGCTTCGGCAAGGCCGTTCTTGCTCAGGATGGCGGTAAGGAATTCCACGCCGCATATCCATATACTGATCCCGGCGCCGGTGGCCACTTCAACACCTTCGTAACAAACGGAATCCTCCCACCACCGGCCTCGGTGTACGGAGAAGTGCTGAACGTGCCCCTGGGTATGTTCTTCTGGGCCACCAACAGCTGGCTGCCACTGGTAGCAGCAGGTTGGGAGTTCAAGGTCGGTGCCGATGACACCGAAGTCGCTCTCCCCGTTGAAGGCGAGGATTACGCCCCGCTCAACAACGCACCTGTGGACGCAGATCACCTCGTGGTGAAGGTCCGCGATGACGTTACGTTCAGCGATGGCACCCCGCTCACCGCGCAGGATTGCGTAGACACCATGTGGTGCTACCGCATCATGAGCAACACGGTGTGGAGCTATGTAGACGACGCACAGGTCGTGGATGACACGACATTCACTGTCAGCATGTCCGTTCCGTCAACCGTTGTGGAGCGCTACGTCATCCGCAACATGGTGCCGGTATCCAGCGCTGTGTACGGTGAGTGGGCCGAGCAGGCTCGCACCATCTTCGGCGAAGGCAAGACCATCGACGATCCAGAAGGCGCCCAGCTGCTCGATCAGTTCAACCAGTTCCGCCCGGAGAGCCTTCCGCCGAACACCGGTCCGTTCATGATCGATGTGGATAGCATCACCAACGCACAGATGACACTCACCAAGAACGAGAACAGCCTTTGGGCCGACCAGGTTCCGTTCGATCGCGTCATCAACTTCAACGGCGAGACCGATACCATCACTGCAGTGGTACTCAGCAAGGAAATCGACTACGCCACACACGGCTTCTCGGTTGCCACCGAGAACCAGATGATTGCAGATGGCATTCGCGTTCTGCGTCCGCCCACATACTCCGGACCAGGCCTGCTGTTCAACTACGGCAAGCTTGAGGAGTTCCAGGATCCCAAGGCCCGCCAGGCACTTGCCCACGCCATCAACCGTGGCCAGAACGGCATGATCTCGCTCGCCGATTCCGGTGTGCCGGTTCAGCACATGGCCGGCTTCGCCGATGCACTCGTACCGCAGTGGCTGTCTGAAGAAGACATGGGCACCCTGAACGCCTACGAATACGATCCCGAACTTGCCACCTCCATGTTCGAAGAACTGGGCTGGACCAAGGACGGCGATATGTGGATGAAGCCGAATGGCGAAGAAGCTGTTTACGAACTGCTCTTCCCGGCTGAGTTCGCCGACTGGAGTGCTGCCGGCCAGGACCTGGCTGAACAGCTCACCACCTTCGGTATCATGATCGACCCGCGTGCAATCACGCACACCCAGCAGCCGATTGATGTCGACCAGGGTAACTTCGACTTCGCGATCCGCGGTTGGGGTAACTCCACCAACCCGCATCCGCACTTCAGCTACACCACTGCCTTCTTCACCCACAATACGCTGGCTGTGAATAACGGTGGTGAAGGTACGCAGTTCCCGCTGCAGACCTCCAGTGAAGCTGCCGGTGAGGTTGACCTCGATGCAATGACGGTCGCCTCCGCCGAAGGTATGGACGTTGAGGCTCAGAAGGAAAATGTCACTGCAATGGCACTTACCTACAACGAGCTTCTGCCCGCCATTCCGTTGTGGGAACGCTTCGGCAACAACTGCGCCCTCGAAGGCGTCCGCGTTGTCGCATGGCCAGCCGATGATGATCCGCTCATGCAGCAGAGCTTCTACGCTGATAACATCCCGGCAATGATGTGGTTCCAGGGCTTGATGGAAGCCGTCTAGGCTTTCTGAACAGCACAGGAACTCAGGTAAGTGGCTCCCGGCATTCGCCGGGAGCCACTTCCGTTAACTGAGCAATATAGAAGTAGTGCACAGGCGAATGCTCCAGATACTCTCCGTTTAACGATCGCGTACGTCGCGACATTGCGATTCCGAGAGGAGTGCCTGAATGAGTACCCAAACATCTGCCCTGCCAAAGCCACCCATCGTTGATATCGATACCTGGCAGCAGGCACTTCAGGATCAGGCGCGGATTGAAGACGAGCTCCAGGAACATATCAAAATCGCCGCAGCGGCCCGGCGGAGAATGCCGATGACGCCTGTTCAGGGGAACTACACCTTCACCGGACCTCATGGCGACGTGAGCTTCGCGGATCTCTTTGAGGGTCATCGCCAGCTTGCCGTCTATCACTTCATGTACGCACCGGACTGGAGCAAAGGCTGCCCACACTGCACCCAGTACGCCACCAATCAGGGAAGCGGTATCAACCACGAAGTCAACAAGCGTGATACCCGCTACATCATGACCAGCCGGGCACCCTATAAGGATCTCGCTGCGTGGGCGGAGAGAACAGGTATCGCCACGCCATGGTACTCAGCACCCACAGCATTCAGCGAAGAGATGGGCGCCATTACCGAGGACTTTGGAGATATCCCCGGCCTGTCTATTTTCTTCCGCGACAATGACAACAACGTCTATCGCTCATGGAAAGCAGGTGTGGCCGGTATCGAATCCACTATGCCAGCCACCGGCATCCTCCGCGCCACACCATACGGACTGCAAGAAAAGGATGAAGACTCTCCAGAAGGCTGGCCCCAGCCATATGAACCGGTCGGCTAAGCATGGATTTGTATTAAGCGCCTAAAGTCACCCTGATAACTCATACAACAGGAAACGGTCCCTGTGCAAAATGCACAGGGACTCTTTTGATATTTCCGCGATTTGCACATTGTGGTGCCAGTTGTTCAAGCTGCACACTCAATCTCGTGGAAACACCACGGCCGCAAGAAACGCTGCGGTCGATTCATCCGAACAGAGGAGACGTGGCAGGTGAACATTACACTCTTTGAAGAGGCGATCCCCGAGGTCTACGCAACACGTATGCGCTTGCTTGGGCAAGAGCCATCACCGGAGGAAATCCTCCACCAGATTCAGGTCGAAGGTGTAGAGTTCATCAACCTCCAGTTCACCGATGTCATGGGCATGGTGAAAAGCGTCACCATTCCGGCCGGAATCTTCTCGGATATCATCGAGCGCGGTCAGTGGATCGATGGTTCGTCCATCGCCGGGTTCACGCGCATCGCCGAGTCAGATATGTTCCTGGTGCCGGATCTCTCCACGTTTGCAGTCATCCCGTGGGAGCGCGGCGAGTTCACCACTGCCCGTGTTATCTGCTGGGTACACAGTCCCAATAACGAGCCATTCCCCGGCGATCCTCGCGGGTTGTTGCTCAACCAAATCGCAAGGCTCGCGGAACTCGGTTTCACCTATAACGCCGGTCCCGAACTCGAGTTCTTCCTGTTCGAGCGAAGCGATAAGGGCGATATCGCCCCATTGCCGCACGATCGTGGCAGTTACTTCGATCTCAGCACCGATCTCGCCAGCACAGTCCGTAAGGATATGGTGCGGGCCCTGATCGAAATGGGTATCGATGTTGAAGCCAGCCACCACGAGGTCGCTATCGGTCAGCATGAAATCGGTTTCGAGTACGGTCCGGCCATCAAAACAGCCGACAATGCGGTTTCGTTCAAGTACATCCTGAAGGCGATTGCGCAGAAGCACGGACTCCACGCCACCTTCATGCCCAAACCAATGGAGGGCATCAACGGCTCCGGTATGCACGTGCACCAGAGCTTCGGTTTCATCGATCCTGCAATGGGCAAGAACGCCTTTGTCGACGAGGACGATCACTACGGTCTCAGCGCTGTTGCCAAGCATTTCATCGCCGGCCAGCTGAAGCACGCACGCGGACTCGCTGCCGTGATTGCGCCACTGGTGAACAGTTACCGCCGCCTGGTTCCCGGCTACGAAGCACCGGTCTATGTGGCCTGGGCCCGCACCAACCGTTCGGCACTCATCCGCGTCCCCGCCATCCGACAGGGTAATGTCAACGCCACCCGTATCGAGCTGCGCTGCCCGGATCCGAGTTGCAACCCATACCTCGCCTTCACCGCAATGCTCGCTGCCGGCATCGATGGCATCGTCAACGAACTCCCGCTTGAAGATCCGGTGGAAGAAAATCTTTATCACTTCACTGATGAGGATCTGCGCCGACGCAACATCCCGATGTTGCCGGCCACCCTCGGCGAAGCCATCGAGGAATTCAAGCAGGATCAGGTTCTGCGAGATGCCCTGGGTGAGCACACCAGCGAACGCCTGATCGAGGGCCAGACTGCCGAGTGGAACGCCTTCCGCCTCCACGTCACCCAGTGGGAGCGCGATCGCTACCTGGAGATGTACTAATCCGGAAAACCAGGAATCGGGCCGGGGGCAATCCCCGGCCTCGTTGGTTTACCCCCGAAACGCCGGCGCAGAAAATATCAGAACACTACTAGTTCTCGAGTTCAATCTTCCAGGTTCGATCTTCGCCTACTACCAGGACAACATTCCCTTCCCAGGTGACAGTGGACAGTTTTGGGTCACGATTTAGTTCGGCGATTTGCGTCGATCCGGAGTCATCGATTTGTAGGAGGAATACCTGGTTCTTCTCGTTCTCGGTGAGGAGCAGAATCGAATCTGGTTCAGGGCCCAGGGTGGGTGCCGATCGGAAGGTGTGACCTTCAGGGAGGGGGAATCGTTCCCAGAGGTCTTGTGAATCAGATTCACCTTCCAGCGAAACGTAGAGATGATCAAACGCCTCCGGATCCTGTGCGAGCAGATGACTGTCGTTCACATCAATTACATAGATATATTGCCGGTCGTGCGTCTCAACCGTCCGGGTAGTACCATCCGGATCCACGATCATCGCCTGGCGGCTTTGTCTACCATCAACGAGCAGGTCCACCTCGAACACAAGGGATCCGTCGGATCTTTGCCAGAGAGGGCTGAGTACAAACCTTACGCCTGCAGCGGTCAAGTCAGCCCATGTTTCCACAGAGCCATCGTTGATGTTCAGCTTCACCAGTTCCACAGCAAAGTCGTCACCCGCTGTAAACGGATGTCTGGCGAAAACCAGCGTTGCGTCATCCAGCCACGCCGGACTTGTATCGACATTCACCCCATCGGCATCAGATGCGAGCAGGTCAGTAGCCTCGTTACCGGTCCCTTCCGGGGTGAGGTTATCAATCGCACCGGTTTCGACGTCCATAACGTAGATGTCGGCATCTCGCAAAGCGGTCCATGGATGTAACCCGAAAGCGATCTTCGATCCGTCGGGACTCCAGCGGATCGCCCGCTCATCCAGCAAGGGCAGTTCCGGAAATGGATCGCTCTCGGCCAACGTCCATGGCGTTTCCGCATCCAGAATGCAAATCGTTTCGCTATCTCGTGTCCCAATAAGCCTGGTGGTATTTGGGGAAATGCCAATCACACGCACACCACCAGTATTGAGCGGGTGAATGCGGGGGTCGGGCAAATCCAGCCGTAGCGATTTCCCGGCAACAGGCGCGAACATTCCGAGTGCCACGAGTGAACGCCGATCGATCATACGGTTCTCCATACATAGGGTGCGTGCATCTTCTCTCGTGAGACGAACGAACCACCACTCTGGTTCCTGTGATTCGGTACACTTGCATCGCTGCCGGATACCTGCAGCGTTCAAGAAAGGATGCAATCTATGCCTACCCCGCAGGAACTGGCCCAATCATTCCTGGAACATTTCAACGCTCGTAGCCAGCCGGATCTGCTTAAGTTGGTAGACCGTGATGTGCGCTATAACGGCCGCCATGGCGATGGCGAGGGTATCCACCTCCTGCAAGAATGGATCGAACGCGCCACAACCACCATGACACCTCGTCGTTGGTTCGGCGATGACGAAATTTCCGTGGTCGAGGTGGACGTCGAATGGCGCTCTCCAACTTCCGGAGATGTTACCGATCGTGCTGTCTGGGCGATCTCTTTTGCCACAAGTGATGATCGCATCTCATCGATCTCCAGGTTCGCCGATGTGGGAGAAGCGGTAACCAAAATGGGCTTGATCGAAAACGATGCAATACCAGAGGTCGAACTCCCTGAGTCCACTGAGACTTAACTGGTGGTACGCAATTTGCAATAAGAACCTCGATAGTATGGAGGCGCTTGGAACAAGCGATTTCATCATCTGGGGGCAGATGC
>CAZYDY010000005.1:2770-15810 GCA_964646245.1 uncultured Sphaerobacteraceae bacterium | reverse complement strand
TACAGGTGGGCGATAGACACCGATGCCTCGGCTGACATAGAGCGGCATACCATCTACATCGAATTTCCCTGCTACGTACTTCTCGCCGAGCGAGGGTGCTGCCAACTCCCCGATACCTGGCAGCCGTACCTGGCCACCGTGCGTGTGGCCACTGAGCACGAGCATCGGGGAGTAGGGGACGAGACGAGCCACGACATCCGGTTCGTGCCATAGCACAATCGTGCGCGCGCCCTCTGGTACCTGGGCGAATGATGCCGGAATATCCACATCCCCGAGGAGGACATCATCAATACCAACCAGCCAGAGATCCTCGCGCAGTTGGGTAGATTCATTCGTGAGCATTTGCACTCCGCAGCGCTCCAGTACCGGTTCCATACGACGTCGGATATTGGCAAGGTCGTGATTGCCCCAAATACCCCAGCTTCCGAGTTTGGGGGTGGCGGTCATGCGGATGAGCGGTGCTTCCAAATCGTGCAGGAAACGAGGCGATTCGCTTATGAAATCGCCGCCGAACAGCGCGATATCCGGCTGCAGGTCCTCCAGCGCACGGATGGTTGGTTCAAGATCGGCAGGGGTGAAGTTGGGACCGACATGCAGGTCCGTTACGAATGCAATCGTGAGTGGATCTTTTCCGTGGGAAATATCCAGGGTCGTTACTTCAAGTCGCTTTGGCTCAATGTATCGTGCGTAGAACGCGATGAGGATTCCAGCGAGGATTCCCGGAATTAATATTCCCGTAGCAAGGCGCAGAATCCTGGAGATCATCGCTACTGCACCAGACCGGTAATCAGGAGTGCCAGCGTCGCGATGCCGCTGTAGCCCAGGTGCAGCTTGTTACTTTGTTGAACGATGGCGGAGGTGAGTCCACCCTGATCGGTAGACTTCATATGTCGGACAGCCTCCAGTATGAGCGGAACAACCAGTAGCGTCGCGAGCACAAGCCAGTATTCAGGCTGAAGAAGCACGAGGATCACGGTCAGGAACAGCGGTGCGACTACCAGTGTGATGTATTCGCGAATACCCCAGGTCCATCCGAAGGTGTTGGCCATCGTGTGCTTGGAGTGCATCGCATCCACATCGATATCACGCATGTTATTAGAGTGCAGGATAGCGGCCGCATAGAGCCCTATATTCGTCGCCAAAATAGCCGCAGGCCACGTTATGGTGCCGGTGTGGACGTAGAAAGCGCCACCGACCATGACGAGCCCCATAGCGGTGAACACTCCGATTTCACCCATGCGGTTATATGCGAGTGGCCACGGCCCGCCGGTGTAGAGGAATGCAACGCCAGCCCCAACAAGGGCGAAGACCAGCCCGAGCCAGCCGAGCCGCATGATGATCGGCACGCCAAAAAGCAGTGCCAGTGCGAACGAGGCGATCATGCCGTTGCGTAGATCTGAACTGGAGAGGTGCCCATCCTGCAGCATCCGACCCTGACCCTCGTTCTGCACGATATCCACGCCAGATTCGTTATCGAAATAGTCGTTGGTCAGGTTGCAGGCGATGTGGGTTGATATGGAGGTCAGCAGCATAAGGACGCCGAACGTGATCGAAACGTTGCCATATGTCCATGCCAGCACTGTGGCCAGCAGAATCGGTATGACGGAAATGGTTAGGCTCCATGGCCGTGTTGCCATGAACCACACCTTCCAGCGTGGCATTTGAACGGGTGCTTGTGAACGGGCTTCCATGCCTATCCCTCCGAGATTCCTACTGATTTCGCCATGGCACCAGGGTTCGTTCCGCCACATCAAGTACCAGGTTCATTGCCCATCCCATTAGTCCGGTAACGATGAGTCCAACGAACATCTCCTTCATGCGGAGTATCTGATAACTTTGCCAGATCACGTGGCCAATTCCCTCGTTTGCCATGAGGAATTCGGTACCGACGATCACGATGAGGGCAAATCCCAGCGAGAGGCGCATGCCCGTAAAGATCGGGGCAAGGCTACCTGGCAGGGCGACGGTATAGAACATCTGCCAGCGATTGGCTCCGAGGTTCTTCGCCACATCATGGAATTGATTGTCGATTGCCAACACGCCGCTCATGGTGCTGAGCGCAATCATAAAGAAGATACTGATCGCCACGATCATCACCTTGCTTGTTTCGCCAACGCCGAAGGCAATGATTGCCAGCGGCAGAATGGCCATCTTGGGGATGGCATAAACCGCGGTAGCAATCGGCATGAAGAAGACTCGCACTGGCCAAAAGAGCCCCATGGCCAACCCCAGCATCACGCCCGGGATGGTGCCGACAATGAACCCTGCAATGATGCGGTACATGCTGATACCGATATCGCCAAGAAGATCGCGGTTCTCAACCATATCCACCGCAGTGGGCCAGAGCGTGCTTGGTGCGGGCCAGAAGAGGGGATTGATCCATTCCAGCTGGCTCAATGTCTCCCATATCAGCAGGATCACTATCGGCCCGGCGAAGGTCAGGATAAGTTCGAGGGTGCGCCTGTTCATCCGAACGCGCCTCCCTTCTGAACTTCTTCGCGCAGGCGACTCCAGATGCGGTCGAAGAGGGGACCGAACTCTTCATGAGAACGGATCGTGGTGAGATCTCGTGGTCGCTCAAATGGCACTGTGATGTCGTCACCGATTGTGCCCGGACGAGCCGTCATCACCACGATGCGGTCGCCAAGCAGGAGTGCTTCCTCGATGGAGTGCGTCACGAAGATCACTGTTTTGCCAGTGTCTCCCCAGATGTGCAGCAGTTCTTCCTGCAGGAGATAGCGTGTTTGCTCATCGAGTGCGCCGAACGGTTCGTCCATCAACAGAAGTTGCGGATCGGTCGCCAGTGCTCGGGCGAGTGAGGTGCGCTGGCGCATGCCTTCGCTTACCTGGTGTGGCCACGCATTCCGGAACTGATGTAGCCCGACTGTTTCCAGTAATGCATCTGCCTTCTCGAGTGAGGTGCGTTTGGATTCACCCTGCATCTGCAGGCCGTAGGCAACATTCGAGCGCAGGCTTAGCCACGGAAAGAGTGTACGGCCGTGAAAGACCATGCTGTTACTCGGTACGGTGTTGTCGGCCGCGGAGGTACGGATTGAGCCGGAGGTCGGTGAATCCAGGTTCGAGATCATTCGCAGCAGGGTGGATTTACCACAGCCGGATGGCCCAACGATAACCAGAAATTCGCCTGGCTGAACTTCCAGGTCAACCTGCTCGCAAGCGGTAACCGGTCCGTCAGCAGTCTGGAAGATTTTGGTGACGTTGTGTGCAACAACATGTGCTCCGTGCCGGCCCTTGTTTTCACCGGCACTGGAGGCGTTCGCGTTCGTGCGCATCATGTGGCTCTATCGAGCCCCGAGTGATTCCACCGCTGAATCAATCACATCCTGGCGAATCACGCTTTCAGGATCAATGGTGCCCTCGTAGGCCATCAGGCCACGCTCGGAGAAGAACTCTTGCAGCATTACGAGGTTGTCGATGTGGACATCGCCGTTCACCTGGTAGGTCGGTCGAGCCGACTCCGCGATCAATTCCATTGGCACATCGGTGTAATTCTGGATGATGGTGAGGTTCAGGGGATCGTTCGGCTCATCTACCAGGTCACGGCAAGCCTGCAGGTAGGCAGCAACGAAGTTCGCGGCTGTTTCTGCGTTACCTTCGACCCAGTCGCTATTGGCGTATACGGCAGTTACCTGCACACCCTCGACATCGAACTCTTCTGTGAGGATGCGGGCCATGCCCTGCTGAACTGCGCTGGTGGCAAGTGGTTCACCGATCATTGCGCCATCTAGCGCACCGGTGGAAACCGCTGTTACTGCGTCAGGGAATGTCATGAACTGGAGGTCGACATCCTCGATGGTAAGGCCACCGGTTTCCAGGGCAGCGTTGAGCCAGTATTCTGTGGCGCCAGGAGCGTTCACAGAGACTCGCTTTCCTGCGAGCTGATCCACGCTGGTGATCTCGCTGTCCGCACCAACCATGAGTGGTGTGGCAACCGGGATGCCTTCTTCGTGTCCCGGGGCGATTACGGTCAATGGCAGGCCGGAATCGATTCCATTCCAGAACGCAGGGCCAATTCCGCTTATCGCCAGATGCAGGTCGTTGGTGCTCACCATAACCGCGAGGTCGGTGCCGCTATTCATTGGAGTTGGGCGCACATCGAGTCCACGCTCGGCGTAGTACCCCTTTTCCAGTGCCAGGAACATTGGTGCATAAATGAGGATCGGCAAGAAACCGATGTCCACGACTGTGGCATCTGCAGGAACTTCAAACGCGGGGATTTCAACGGGTTCAAAGCTGGCGGGTGACGCTTCCGGAGTGCCCTGGGCGCGGGCAGCAGTGGCGCCCACGAGCGGCATGGTGCCGAGCCCGGCGGCGAAATGTCGTCGAGATATCATCTTTGACATCGTGGTTTCATCCTTCTTTGCATGTGTGGATTTTCCACTTTCGTGACGCGAAAACGCATCAAACGTTAACGTGGATGAGAAAGTTGTGAATATTCTAACGCACTTTCTCCCTCAGGTATGCGGCGACTTCACTTATCGCTATGCGCTCCTGAGCCATCGAGTCACGATCACGGATTGTGACCGCACCGTCTTCCAGGCTATCAAAGTCCACCGTGACGCAGAACGGTGTGCCGATTTCATCCTGTCGACGGTATCGTTTCCCGATGTTTGAGGTCTCGTCATAGTCAATGAGGAAACCGGTTTCGTCCATCAGGTCTTCGTACAGTTCGGTCGCCACACTTGTGAGTTCCGGCTTGCGCGCCAGCGGCAACACCGCCGCCTTGTACGGTGCCAAAATTGGCTTGAGGCGCAACACGGTGCGTGTATCGCTCTTGCCATTGACGTCCACGGTCTCTTCTTCGTCGTACGCGTCTACCAGCACGGTGAGCATGGTGCGATCCACACCGAAGGTCGGTTCGATCACGTAGGGCAGGTAGCGAGTATTCGACGCCTGGTCGAAGTAGGAGAGGTCAACACCGCTTACTTCCTGGTGCTGGCGCAAGTCGTAATCGGTGCGATTGGCGAGTCCGTAGAGCTCCTTCCAACCGAGCGTGCCAGGGAAGAAGTATTCGAAATCCAGGGTGCGGTCGGAGTAGTGACTAAGCTCTTCCTTCGAGTGTTCGCGAATGCGAACGTGCTCGGGCTTGAGGCCGATGGCCTCCACCCATTTGTGCATGTCACCGAGCCACTCATCGAATTTGTCTGGCGCATCATCTGGATGGCAGAAGTACTCGATCTCCATTTGCTCAAATTCGAGCACACGGAAGATGAAGTTACCTGGAGTGATCTCGTTGCGGAATACCTTTCCGATCTGGCCAACGCCGAACGGGACCTTCACGCGCTGGGTGCTCACCAGGTTCTTGTACTGCACAAAGATTCCCTGTGCAGTTTCCGGACGCAGATATACCTTTGTGGCGCTTTCATCCACCGGGCCGATGGTGGTGTTGAACATCATGTTGAACTGGCGTGCATCAGTAAGGGTGCGATTGCCACAGTTCGGGCAGGCGATGTTTGCCTCACGGAGGATCGCGGACATCTCGTCTGGAGTCTTGCTCTCGGCATCCTCCATGTTGAGCTTGTCTTCCAGCAGGTGGTCAGCGCGGAACCGGCTCTTGCAGGTTTTGCAATCCACCAGTGGATCGTTGAAGTTCACGACGTGGCCGCTGGCTTCCCACACTTTCGGGTGCATGAGGATGCCGGCGTCGAGCCCGACCATATCGCGTCGCTTTTGCACAAATGTGCGCCACCAGAGCTGTTTGATGTTGTTGCGCAACTCAGCCCCGAGCGGTCCGAAATCCCATGTGTTGGCAAGGCCACCATAGATATCGGATCCAGGATAGACAAAACCTCGCCGTTTGCTGAGTGCGACGATCTTGTCCATAGTGGCGGCTCGATTGGGTTCCTGAGTCATGCGGGGTTTTCTCCATACAAAAAGCGGCGGCCCGTAGTGGGCCGCCGAGCGTCACGCTACGGTGACTATTCTATTGGATTTCGCTCTAGGATTCAGCGTTAGCCTGTGTTTCCTGTCGCTTGTACGACGCAGTGGTGCTTCGGCTCACGTGGCCGAGTGCTGTTTGTACCTCGTTCAGAGGCACGCCATTCTCCAGCGCGTGCACTGCAAAGCTGTGTCGCAGAATGTGTGGCGAGAAGGACTCGATACCGAGGTTCGCAGCGTATCCCTTGAACAGCAGCCACAGTCCCTGACGGGTCAGGCGTGAGCCACGATGGTTCAGGAAGAGCGCAGTCTCCTCTTTACCGGTGTTGGACATCAGCTTGTCTCGAGCGTCCTCGACGTAGTTCTTCAGCGTCTTCTTCGCCCATGCTGGCAGGGTGATGGTGCGCATCTGGTCATCTGTCGAGAGCGCTGTTACCGAACCGTAATCGGGCCCGATGTCGTCAATGTCCAGAGCGAGAAGCTCGCTGGCACGGACACCGGTGGCGTAGAGCAGTTCCATCATCGCGCGGTCTCGCAGCGATTCCGGTCGCCAGTCTTCCTTCGTCGTGGATTCGATAAGATCCTTGATCTGCTGACTGGTGAGAACCCGTGGGCTACTGCGCGGTACTGCTGGCGGACGCAGGTGGACCACGCCGTCGAAATCGACCTCGCCCTGATCCTGCATCCACTGCATGAAGACGCGGAGTGCGGCAACCTTGCGGGCGATGGTGGACTGCACGTATTCGTACGCGTCCAGATCGTCTACGTAGGTTTCCAGATGTCGGCCGGTCAGTTTCGACCAATCGTCGATCTTTAGATCCATATAGCGCTCTTCGGGCGGTGTCTCCAGAAATTCTATGAACTGAAGGAGATCGCTCTTGTACGCCAGTATTGTGTTTTCCGATGCCTGTCGATCCTCGCGAAGATACCGCAAGAATCCCTCTAACTGTGTGTTCACCTTGTGACCCCTTATGTGAGTAGAACCAACCCTCTACTCAACGCTATAAGCCATAACGACCACGACCCCCCAGCCGAGTAAATGTTATTGCTACTTGTGGGGCTGTTACGCAGAATGCTTGCCACCGATAGCTTGCGATAACGGTACAAACTGTTTTCCGAAGGCATTGGCAACGCTTTGCTGCACGATATTGCCATAAATAACATTCGCCCCAAGTCCCAGAGCCGGGTCTTCCGTCAACGCTGATCTCCAACCTTTGTTGGCTATCTTCACTCCATATGGAGTGGTGACATTCGATAAACCCTGCGTGCCGGTTCTTGGCAGCGCCCCCGGCATGTTTGTAACACAATAGTGAACTATGTGGTTAACCATATACACCGGATTGCTGTGGGAGGTTGGTTTAGATGTCTCAAAACAGCCTCCCTGATCAATGGCCACATCTACCATAACTGAGCCTGGGGACATGCTTTCCACCATTTCGCTCGTGACAAGCTTCGGTGCCCTGGCTCCGGGAATCAGGACAGAACCCACTACGAGGTCTGCCTGCTCCACCGCACTGGCGATGTTCGCCGTGGTGGACGCCAGGGTGTGCACCCGTCCATCCAGCACGTCGTCCAGGTAGCGCAGCCTGTCGATATTGACATCGATGATCGTTACGTTTGCACCGAGGCCAAGCGCCATTTTGGCAGCGTTGGTGCCCACTACACCGCCACCGATGACAACGACTTCAGCCGCACGCACTCCGGGGATTCCTCCCAACAGGACTCCTTTGCCTCCTTCCGGTTTCTCGAGGAATCTCGCACCTACCTGAACGCTCATTCGACCCGCTACCTCGCTCATGGGCGTGAGGAGGGGAAGGGATCGGTTCTCCAGCTGCACCGTTTCGTACGCGATTGCCTGGACCCCGCGAGAGACCAGCTCATTGGTGAGCCTCTCGTCCGCCGCGAGGTGCAGGAAGGTGAAAAGGATCTGCCCCTCGCGCATCAATTCGTATTCCTGGGTGATTGGCTCCTTCACTTTTACAATCATTTCGGCACGAGCCCACACTTCTTCCGCCGTGTCTACCAGTTCGCAGCCGTGTGATTCATATTCGTCATCTTTATAGCCACTGCCAATGCCAGCGCCACGCTGAACAAGTACCTGGTGACCATGCTCGATATACGTGCTCGCAGAGCCAGGTGTTGCTCCCACCCGATTCTCGTTGTCCTTCACTTCTGTTGGTACGCCTACGATCATCCGCAGTGGCCTTTCGCTTGTAGCGGGCTAAAGAGATGGCGGTTGCCTGCGCTTGCCAGGTGATTCATCTCCATCACATAATTTCTTGTCGACCTACGTGCGGATATTGTAACGCTATACCGGATACAGGAAACCCCCTGGCTTGCCGGGGTGGTAAAGGCATTTTTGGTAGACTTCCCAATGGCACCGCGAGAATACGGGGATGCTGTTGCTACCCGTGCGCGGAGCACCGATTTAGCCCGCAATACACCAGGACATCTCATCTTCTATGGAATACCTCGCAATAGTGCCGATTCTTGCCTTCCTCATCGTTATTCATGAGCTCGGCCACTTCTTTGCAGCGCGAAGTGTGGGCGTGAAGGTTGAGGAGTTTGGCATCGGCCTCCCACCCCGGGTTAAGGGCTGGCGCCGTAACGGCGTGCTGTGGAGCCTGAACGCGCTCCCTATTGGTGGATTCGTCCGCGTCAAGGGTGAAGATGCGAACGACCGTGACCCCGGATCGCTCCACAACGTTTCTGCCTGGGCTCGCGGATGGTTCCTGTTAGCAGGACCTCTGATGAACCTGGCCGCTGCGGTGATCCTCTCGATCATCCTGGTTGCGACGACGGGAATACAGGTCTCGAAGCCGTTCATTAACAGCGTAGAGAACGAATCTCCCGCACAAATGGCCGGATGGCAGCCTGGTGATCGCATCGTGTCCATTGATGGGGACAGCATCGATTCGACCTCGCAGGCGATTGATGTCGTCAACGCCAACGTCGGTGATGAAATCACTGTGGTGATCCAGCGCGGTGACGAGACCATTGAAACGAGCGTTACTCCTCGTGAGAACCCTCCGCAAGGGCAGGGGAGCACGGGCATCACGTTTGGGGATGGTCGCTTCAGTAATGTGCAGGTGGATGTGGTGCGGCCCGATACGCCTGCTGCGAACGCCGGGCTACAGCCAGGCGACCAGATCGTCTCCATAAACGGCACCGAGATCGAGGCAATGGCGCAAGCGATCGGAATCCTGGACGCGCATATCGGACAGGATGTATCGCTCACTTACGAACGCGATGGCGAGCAATCGACGATTGAACTGACCGTGCCGGAGGGCTCATTGCCCGTGACAGATGTGACCTCCGGGTCACCAGCTGCCCGGGCGGAACTCTATGCTTCGGATGAAATCACACATGTCAATGGTGAACACATCACAACTGGCCAGGCGTTCATATCGACAATGATCGATCACTCCGGCCAGGATGTGGAACTCGACTTCGTGCGGACCACGACAGACGGCCGGGTGGAGATGTCCACCACGCTAAGCGTGCCGAACATCGCTGATCTCGAGCGCACGCAAGTGCTTGCCAACCTTGGCCTGGCACTTCTGCAGCCTTCCGGTTTCCATGAGATTGGTATTGAACCGATTGGTTACGTAACGTATGAATCCGTGCCGGCAAACCGCATTGTGCAGGAAGGGTGGGGACAGTTCACCGGTCTCATCACTGGCACGGTGGATGCCCTGCAAATGACCTTCTCAGGCGGTGCTCCGCTTGATTCCTTTGTTGGGCCGATCGGTATGGGACAGATGACGGGTGAGTTGATTAGCCAGGCGAATGGCAATGTATTGCCGGTTCTGCTCAACCTGACCATGCTGATCTCTATTGCGCTCGGGTTGTTCAACCTGCTGCCGATTCCCGCGCTCGATGGTGGGCGACTGGTGTTTGTAATCATCGAAATCCTGCGAGGCGGAAAGCGTGTGCCGCCCGAAAAGGAAGGTGCAGTGCACATGATCGGTATGCTGCTGCTGCTTGGCCTGATCTTCTACATCGCTTTCGGGGATATCAGCCGTATTATCTCCGGTGAGTCAATCTTTCCTTAATGAACCGGTCAAATGACGTTTCACGCGCTACCATAGATGTAGTAACGGCGGATAATTCTGCCCAGATACCTGACCCGGAGGTCAATCCACACTCATGACACTCTTAGCTCCACGCCGCAAAACTCGCGAACTTATGGTTGGCGATGTTGGAGTCGGCGGTCACAATCCCATTCGTGTGCAGAGTATGGCCACTGCCGATACGCGCGATCCTGAAGCCACTCTTGCCCAAATCCAGGAACTCGCTGATGTTGGCTGCGAAATCGTTCGCATTGCCGTACTTGATCGTAAGGCTGCTGCAGCTCTACCAGACATCATTCCGCACAGCCCCGTGCCGCTCATTGCCGATATCCACTTCGAACACACTTTGGCACTGAAGGCGATGGAGGCTGGCATTCACGGCCTTCGCCTTAACCCCGGCAACATTCGAAAAGAAGAGGATGTCCGCGAAGTTGTAACCATGGCCAAGGAGAAGCGGATTCCAATCCGCATTGGCGTGAACTTCGGATCGGTTGCCCCGATGACCGAGGAATTCGTGGACGAGATGGCCCTGCAGCAGGCGAGCCAGGTCGAGCTCCGAGCCGAGTGGCTGGTACGTTCCGCCCTCGGACACATCAAGATCCTCGAAGACCTGGATTTCTACGACACCAAGGTCAGCCTTAAGGCGTTCGAACTGCCGGTACTGGTGGAAGCGTACAGGCGCTTCGCCGCGCTGGATAACGACTATCCGTTGCACGTAGGTGTTACTGAAGCGGGTACGCCTCGCGCCGGATCTGTGCGATCTGCAGCCGGAATCGGTACGATCCTCGCGCTTGGTATCGGTGATACCATCCGTGTTTCGCTCACCACCGATCCCAAGGAAGAAGTCTTTGTCGGTTATGAGATCCTGAAGAGCCTGGAACTCCGCCAGAAGGGAGCGATCATGATCGCCTGCCCGACGTGTGGACGTGTTCAGGTGGATCTCTTCAAGCTGGCCAACGATGTAGACAAGGTGCTGGAACGCGTCACGGAGCCGATTCGAGTGGCCGTTATGGGCTGCATCGTGAACGGACCGGGAGAGGCGAAGGATGCCGATGTTGGTATCGCCGCCGGGGCTGGCAAGGCCATTATCTTCCGCAAGGGCAAAATCGTGAAGACCGTTCTGGAAGCCGACATGCTGGAAGAGCTGACCAAGGAAATCGACGCGGTGATCGAAGATCGCAAGAATGGAATCTTCGATGAACCGGAAGAAGAACTCACCAGCGCTTACAGGCCAACCATTCCGTTGCAGCCGGTGTAGGGAGTACCAATGCCGAATCCAGAGCAGGACGAGTTGATTCGTGTGCTGGAAGAGGCAAACCGGCAGGCCCAATTATGGATTGAGAATCGCAGTCAGGTGCCCGTGGCACCGGCTGCGATTTCTGTTCCTGCTATTGATTTGCCGGAGCAGGGGAACCCACCGGAAGGCGCGATCGCTGCCTTTATGGAATGGGGCAGGGAAGGCATTGCCAACAGCGCCGGCCCCGGATACTTCGGATTTGTGACTGGTGGTGTATTACCGGCCGCACTCGCTGGCGACTGGATGGCCAGCGTTATCGACCAGAATGCAGCTACATCCGTAACGAGCCCGGCCGCATCTGCGACAGAAGCGCTTGTCATTCGCTGGTTGCTGGACCTTTTTGGTTTGCCGAATAGCTGGAGCGGAGTGATGACCTCCGGGGCCACGATGAGCAACTTTCTGGCGCTGGCAAATGCGCGCCAGGCTATCGGTAGCCGGCTCGGGTTTGATCCCACTGCGGATGGCCTTAGCGGTAACCCGCCGATTCGTGTGGTCACCAGCACGGAGGTGCACTCCAGCGCTGTGAAATCGTTGGGTGCACTCGGATTGGGTCGGAGCACAACAGTAACGCTGCCGGCACCCGGTGGAGTTATCGATCTGGCAGCACTCACTTCGTGGTTACAGGAACATCCGGGGCCATGCATCATTATCGCCAACGCCGGTGAGGTGAATACTGGTCAGTTCGATGATATCGATGGTATCGCGAACTTGAGAGATGAGCTCTCTCCAAAGAGCTGGATTCATGTAGATGGTGCCTTTGGTGCTTTCGCGGCAGTGTCACCTGAGACCTGGCATCTGTTGAACGGTATCGAACGCGTGGATTCGCTCACGGCCGATGGGCACAAGTGGCTCAATGTTCCGTACGATGCCGGCTTCGTGTTTTATCGTGACCCGGAAGCGGGGAAGGCAGCATTCAGCATTCAGACGGCGTACCAGACTCGTGATGGTGGCTTTGATGCAGACACCATGAGCCTGGAGTTCTCACGTCGGTTCAGGGCACTTCCGGCCTGGTGCGCGCTCTACTCTGTTGGTCGTGAAGGATTCCGCGAGGTGGTGGAGCAGTCTGTTGCGAATGCGGCATTGCTTCGCGACCTGATCGAGGATGATCCGGGTATCGAGCTCGTTAATCGCGAGGCTCAGCTTGCAAATCCATTTTGTATCGCTGCATTTCGAATCGTTCATCCTGCCTGGAGTCCGGAGCAGACCGATGCAGCCAACATGCGTACGGTGGAAGTGATTAACGAAGGTGGTTCCAGTTACGTGTCAGGCACCCGATGGCAGGGGCAGCAAGCGATTCGCGCGGCATTTGTCAATTGGCAAACGCGGGAAGAGCATGTGCAGCAGCTCTACTCCGAAATCCAAAGAGCGCGGATGGTTCTCGTCGATAAAAACTAGAGTGCTGCCATCGTAGATGCTGTATCCGTTGATATCGACGCAGAATGGATTACGCGGGCACCAGAGAGCTAGACTGCTTCGAACTTCTGGCGAGTGGTCTCATCAGCCGGAACAAGCTCGACGCGAGTGAGCCCGGGTGCTTCTACGATATCTGTGAGAATTTGAAGGACATTCAACTCACCGGCTTCGGGGTGAATCAGCTTCTTTTCCATAGTGGGTTTCAGGAGCGGATCATCCAGGTTCCATTGTGTTCGAAAATGTGGGTCTGCGACTTCGAGGCGTGACGCCAATTCATCGATGTGATCGCGGAACTCCGGGTACATCGCATAGGTCATCCTCAATCCGGACACGAGGCTGGCGGTATATTCCTCCCACTC
>CAZYDY010000005.1:0-2670 GCA_964646245.1 uncultured Sphaerobacteraceae bacterium | reverse complement strand
TCTGCCAGGTCGCTCTGGGTGAGATGGGGAACATGCCGCCGACGGTTGGGAATATCCCGAAATTCGTGAGCCAGCGTTTTCTCGCGCCTTGCACGGATAAAACGTCCGATATCTCTGGCCTCACATGAGTCTTCGATCATGCATCCCCACCTGACATTACGACCATCAATTGCTAATAGTTTTCCTTTGTTGGAATTATGCCAGAAGTTCTCTATTCTCAACAGCAGAGGTTGACGCAGGACGCGCTGAGCGCCGAATTCAATCGCTGCCCAACCAACTCAAAACGAGTGTTCCGTTTTATCTCGGATGTGTTCACCCGGTTAGAACGAGCCACCCGTTTCGAGTTGACCCTCAACGAGAGGGAACCAAGCCAGGATGTCCACCTTCATCTCCCCCAGAGAAGGCCGGGCATCCTGTTCTTCGTTAACCTTCACGGACCTCACACAATTTACTCCATGCACGATGCGGACGAAAAACAAGTCATTGGTACGATCAAGACTTTCAGGAATTAATGAATCTGGTGGGAACCCCTTTATTGACAAGTGGACATAACAAGCGTTACTCTGCAAAGAATTCAGGAGAAGCGAGATAGTGTTCAACGCAAGTGTTGCATTGGGTTGACGGTGGAGGAGCCACTCATGAGGTGCTTGCTTGAAGCGTTCGTCCATTCCCGAACGCGACGATCCTGGAAGTGGGTTACGTGATCACTGTCATGAAAGGAGGCTGGTATGCACCGGCCAAACGTGAGCTCTCGACTTCGCCGTGTCATTGGATTCCTGTTTGTTTTAGGAGCCATCCTCAGTCCAGTTGGAGTTTCCGGTCAAACTGCTGCGGATTTCGTGCTGACAGGCGCCGTGCGGCAATGTAATGAATCCATCGTAAACCTTACCTGGAGTGGGGGTGGAACATTGGCCAGCCTGACGATTTCAGCGTCGAATACATCCTCGAACTGGTCGGATCAAGTAACGATCACATCACCTACAGGTAACAGCTACGCATATGAATTTGATCATCATGCGGTCGATAAGGTGGTGGTGACAGGAATTATCGATGGAATCATTCCGTTCGTATATCAGTACCAGGCGAATGTTGGGACGTGCGGAGTATCCGGAGCGATCAGCGGTGGACTTCAGGGTGATAACTCTGGTCATCCTGATATTCTCATTACCATTTCGGATGTCACATGTACGGGCTTTAACTGGACCGTGAGTGCTCCGTTTACTGTGGTCGTCTATCCGTCAACGCATGACATTCTGGGTCGGTCATTGGCGCCGATGGAGCCACAGACTGGCACAAATCTCTCAGGATCCACCTCGTATGTGATAGAGAATGAGATGCAGACGAATTTCAATATTCTGCTCGCGGTGCATGATCCTTCTACGAACGAAGAGCTTGCCCGGAAGTCCATCTCCAAAGAGTGCCCAATAGCTACGGAGACACCATCAGTCACACCGGATGTGACTCCGTCGGTAACACCGGATGTTGACGAGCGCACACGCGTGATCATCCAGATTGATATGCCGGGTGGCGCTTCGATTGAGGGCGCTCCGTACAGTGTATTTGCGCCTATGGCCGCCCAGTTCGCTGCAGAGCCGTATGTTCAAGGCGCAGTTGGTCCGGATAACACGATTGTGCTATTCGACTTGATCGCAGGGCAGTATCGGCTGGTGGTTGAGCCAGAAGGTATGGATCCGTTTGAGGTTGTCTTCACTGTTGGTCCAGACCAGGTCACGGAAATACTGGTCGCCGTTGATGCGGACGGAAACGCCAGCGTGGTTACGAATCAGGTAGTGCCAACCTCAACAGCGGTCCCGGACAGCGAGAAGTCTCCCGCGACAGGTGACGCTGTGAGTGGACTGCCCACTACAGGATATGGCGAGAGCCGTTCTGCAACACCAATATTCCTGTTCGCTCTTGCGGCGGCAGTGATGAGCATCGCTTCCCTGGCGGTTGTACGGAAGGTGACTGTAAAAGCGTAGACATCTGAACATGTCAAGACGACCACCCTCCCACATAGTGGTGGGGTGGTCATCTTGTTCGTCCGACTTATTCCATTTCGAGGTTGATCTCTACCAGTGCGTCGCGCAGGGCCCTTGTTGCCTCTTCACTTACCGCAGTGACGCGGAAATGTTGGAGCAGGTTTGGATGGGGCGGTGTGTATACCGCGATGCCGCGCTTCGCGAGTCGCTGCACGATATCGTCCCGATCCCCCCGTTCCACTCGGGCCAGCAGGGAGTTGCTCCAGCTTGGGTAGGGCACGCTCACGAGGCTGAGCTTGCGCATCTCTCGAAAGAGTTGGCTCTTGAGCCTGGCGGAGTTGCGTGCTGCAGCAAACGTATTGATGCCGCCGAACTGCAGCGCCTGGTTTATGGTCTCTTCCGGAACAGGATCCGTGTGTTGCGCGAACTGTTTCTGCAACTCTGTCGGATGCACGATCCAGGCAAAGTCGTGGGTTTGTCCGGGCATGATGAACGGGAAGCGTTGCATGAACACGACGTTCTCCCATTCCATGACTAAAGGAATGAGTCGGCGCATGCTGAACGCTGCCAGCCGCTCGTCGATCACCACGAGTCGGAAATGACGCGCCAGTCGAACTACTTCCTGAACCGTAGCAATCCGGCCGGAAATGCCATTTGGCGAGGACATCACCAGCGTGCTGCTCTTCTTCTG
>CAZYDY010000004.1:2992-16541 GCA_964646245.1 uncultured Sphaerobacteraceae bacterium | reverse complement strand
ACATGAGCGAACTGTATTTGGGCACTGCCATCTTTCTGCTACTCAACGTCCTCGCGTGTATGGTCCGCGTCTATCGCGGGCCATTACCCGCCGACCGCATGTTGGTTTCGCAGCTTTTCGGTACTACCGGTGTCGCCATCACCCTCTTGCTGGCGGAAGCGTATAGCGTCCCGGCCATCCGCTCAGTCGGACTGGTGTTCGCCGTCCTGGCGATTATTGCGACCTCTGTGTTCACGCGCCGATCCGCCGCACAATCCACAGCGGAGGGGCAGATATGACAGTCATCAATGTATTCACAGCGATCCTCCTCCTGGTCGGAGCGGTATTTTTCCTCGCCGGTACCGTCGGAATGTTGCGTTTTCCGGATACTCACTCCCGCCTACATGCCCTCACAAAAGCAGACAACCTCGGCCTTGGCTTCATTGCCGTCGGACTAATGCTGCAGGCGGAGAGCATTCCATCTGCCGCCAAGATCCTGGTGATCTGGTTCGTGGTGCTTGTTTCCAGCGCAACCAGTTGTTACCTGATCGCGGAGTTCGCTGACCGGCGATCGCTCACCAGGGGGCAGGTTGAACGATGACAGGGGTCACGCTCGAAAGTGTTCTGGATATCATCCTTTCCTTCTCATTGATCGTCTTGGCGTGGACGCTTCTCACCAGCCGCGACCTGTTTCGCAGTGTGGTGATTTTCATAGTGTTCGGCATGTTGATGGCGCTCGTCTGGCTTCGCCTGGGTGCGCCCGATATCGCGCTTGCAGAGGCCGCCATTGGCACGGGGTTGACTGCCGCACTAATGCTTGAAGCGGTGAGACAACTGGAAAAGCCGCGAGGCCGTAATACCAGGGATAGCGGCGTGGATAGTGAAGGACGGGAGCCTGATGGTGGATAAGCGCAACCCATCTGGCAACGTCACCGGATCACGCCCATTGGGAGTACTCACCCTTCTTCTGTGCGTTATCCTCGCCGGCGTACTCGTTCAGGCGGGACTGGATGTAGAACAGCCTCCGGAAAACGGACTTCCGCCAGTAGAGGAAAATATGGAAGCAGCAGAGGTGAGCCAGCCGGTGACGGCAGTGCTGCTCAACTTCCGCGGCTACGATACATGGCTTGAGGTCGGTGTTCTTATCGCCGCAGTACTTGGCTTGCTGGTGCTGCACCGCGCTCATGGCCTCACCAGGCCGCGCGATGAGGAGACGGATCCGGTGTTGAACACCGTCACCCGGTTGTTGGTGCCGCTCATGCTCCTCCTGGGTGGATTCCTGCTCTGGGCCGGTACCCGTATTCCTGGCGGGGCGTTTCAGGCCGGAGCCATCCTCGCCGGAGCGGGCGTGCTCCTCCGGGTAGCAGGGTTGGGCGCTGGGTTGGGAAGACTGATGACCGGCTGGCCGCTGCGGGTCCTCGCAGTGTTTGGCTTTGCCCTCTTTCTTATTGTTGGAGCAGCAACACTATTGTCTGGAAGTGCCCTGCTCGAATACCCGACTGGTTGGGGAGGAGAGCTCATCTTTCTCCTTGAGGCAGGCGTCATGATCTCGGTGGGGTGGACGCTCGCATTCGTGTATATAGCGGCATCACCACCTTCCGACCTCAACAGTCAGGGTGACGAGCTATGACCCAGTACGCCGTCTACCTCGTCACCAGTGTGGCGCTGTTCTGTATAGGCCTTTGGGGAATGATTGCTTTGCCGCATCTCCTTCGCAAGATCCTTGCGTTTAACGTGATGGGCGTTGGAATTTTCCTGTTCCTCGTAAATCTCGCGGATCGTACCGGGGATGACACCATGGATAATGTTCCGCTCGCCATGGTGTTGACCGGAATTGTGGTGGCAGTGAGTGCCACCGCGTTCATGCTCGCTATCATGCGACGGATTCACGCCGAAACCGGTGCAACCACGCTTGTGGGAGACGACGAGGAGGGCGCGGTATGAGCCAGCTGATCGCCTGGTCTGTCCTGGTTCCCCTGGCGGGAGCCATTCTCACATTCCTGCTTCGGTCCCGACATGTCCGAACGTTGGGATTGTTTGCATCCATCGCCACAGCCCTCGTGGCAAGCGGGACTGTGTGGCATGTTTGGCAAGAAGGCGAACAACGCTATGCCGTTGGTGGCTGGGGCGCTCCGCTCGGTATTGATCTGCTCGCAGACGGACTCAGCGTATTCATGTTGGCGATGACCGCCGGGGTGGGCGTGTTGGTCAGTTGGTACGCGTGGGGATATTTCCAACCTGCTGCCAGTTCGCACAAAAACAAGCTGCCAGCCTGGGCCGAGCCGGATAGCTTCTGGCCCACATGGCTGCTTCTCTGGGGCGCGCTCAACGTTATCTTTCTTACTTCAGATATGTTTAACGCCTATGTCGGCCTGGAAATCATGAGCATGGCCGCGGTCGCATTGGTCCTGCTTTCCCGAGAGCGCATCGCGATGACTGCCGGCCTGCGCTATCTAATCGCTTCGCTAATGGGATCTCTCTCATATCTCATGGGAGTCGCGATGCTATATGCTGCGTTCGGGACGCTTGATATGACCCTTCTCGGGCAGCGAATGGAACCCGGCTGGCCAGCATGGACAGCTCTCGGTCTGATGTCCGTCGGCCTGATGTTGAAATCCGCGCTCTTTCCCCTGCACTTCTGGTTACCCCCAGCTCACGCCAATGCGCCTACACCAGTTAGTGCCATTTTATCGGCACTGGTGATCAAGGCTTCGTTCTATCTCTTGTTGCGTCTCTGGTTTGAAGCCTTCCCGGTTGTGAACACGCGGCCAGCGACGGAGCTGATGGGAGCGATAGGAGCCGTCGCCATCCTTTGGGGATCGGTTCAGGCTATTCGCCAGCAACGATTGAAGCTTCTCGTTGCCTATTCCACGGTCGCGCAGGTTGGATACCTTTTCCTCATGATCCCGCTGTCGACGCCTGCGCCCGGCGATGCCGAGGGCCCGCTGAACTTGAACATCGTCGGTTGGGACGGCGGAATGTACCAGGTGCTCTCTCACGCCTTCGCCAAGGCGGCGATGTTCCTCGCAGCCGGAACAATCATTTATGCCCTCAATAATGTCGATGAAATCCAGGACATGGCAGGATTTGCGTCGAGATTGCCGATTACCACAACCGCGTTCGCCCTGGCCAGCGTCAGCCTGATGGGACTCCCTCCCAGCGGAGGGTTCGTCGCCAAATGGCTCTACATGATGGCGTCCGTCCAGAACCAGCAGTGGTGGTGGTCCGCGGTGTTGATCGTCGGCGGATTATTGACAGCGATCTATGTCTTTAAGGTATTGGCAAAGGCATTTCGGCCCGTTCCGGAAGGGCGCACCTGGCAGCCCGTTTCAATCACGCTGGAACTGCCCGCGTTGGCGCTTTCACTGGTCGCCTTCCTGATGGGGCTGTTCGCTTCAACGGTCTATCAGCTGCTTGAGATCGGAAGGGGGCCATTCCTGTGAGTATGACTGCGTCCTTCTGGCTGCCAGTTCTGGTGATGCTGAGCTCGCTTGTTACCGGACTCGTGATTTTTATGTTGCGAGAAGATAGCCACCGTGCTCGATACATCCTGAACATGTTCGGAGCCACGCTCAAGGTTGTGCTGGTGACAGTGATTTCCATAGGGTATCTGAACGGATCGACCTATGAGAGTCGTATCCCGTTAATACCGGATATTGACCTTCTCTTTGTGGTCAGTCCGTTATCGCTTGCATTCGCCGGACTCTCGGCGGCACTCTGGTTCGTCACTACAGTCTTCGCAATTGGATATTTCAAGGATGCACCGAACCAAAACCGCTTCTTCGGTTTCTTTAGTCTCTGCGTCACAGCGACTATGGGTATCTCCCTCGCCGGCAACCCAATTACCTTCTTCATCTTCTATGAGATATTGACGCTCGTGACCTACCCGTTGGTGGTTCATTACGGTAGCCGCAAAGCGGTTGAGGCCGGGCGCACATACCTCATCTTCACTCTTACTGGCGGCACGCTGATGTTGTTCGGAATCGTGTGGCTGCACGCGATAGCCGGACCAGTTGAGTTCGTGGATGGCGGCACATTTGGCGCGCTCGCTCACGTGGTGCAGCAAGAAACCGAACTCACAATCATCTTCGGGTTGATCCTGGTTGGGCTTGCCGTAAAGGCTGCTATTGTGCCGTTACACCTCTGGCTCCCGGGGGCGATGGTCGCCCCGGCGCCAGTAAGTGCGCTGTTGCACGCGGTAGCCGTGGTGAAAGCCGGGGCGTACGGCATCCTCCGATTCACATACGATCTCTTCGGCATTCCTCTCGCCGATTCCCTGAACGTCCTCAGGCCGCTTGCGATCGCAGCATCGATCACAATCATTTACGGTTCAATACGGGCCCTTGCGCAACGCGATCTTAAGCCACGATTGGCCTATTCCACAGTCAGTCAGGTCTCCTACATCGTATTGGGAGCTGCCATCATCGGGCCATTGGCCTCTGTCGGTGCCGTTGTCCATTTGATGCACCAGGGGATCATGAAAATAACGCTCTTCTTCTGCGCTGGCATTTTCGATGAAACCCTCGGGATCACCAAAATCGAGCAGATGAACGGCGTTGGACGTCGCATGCCACTTACCATGGCAGCGTTCACCATCGGCGCGTTCGGAATGATCGGAACTCCACCGATCGCCGGCTTTGTTAGCAAGTGGTATCTCGGCACCGGCGCACTCCAGGCTGGTGAGCATTGGGTGATCCCGGTATTGGTGGCCAGTACGTTGTTGAACGCTGCGTATTTCTTGCCGTTGGTCTATGCTGGCTGGTTTCGTTCTCCCCATCCCGATTGGGAAGAAAAGATCGTCGATGATGGCGCGGAAACCCGGCGATCATTGCTCTATCCTGCGGTATTTACCGGTGCTGCTTCGGTGGTAATTGGCCTGTTTGCTGCCTCATCGTATAGCCCGCTCGAGTTGGCCACCCAGATCGTGGATCAGCTCTACCTGGTGTGGGAAGGGGAGTTGCCATGATCTGGTTTACCATCACCTTCCTGCCCATTCTCGTGAGCCTGCTCATCTACGTGCCGCGTTGCCGGAAGCCCATGATGCTTGTTGCTCCGTGGATGGCGATCCCCGCGCTCATCGTGGCGGTGTGGCCAAACGTTCCGGAACCATCGTCGTTGGAATGGCTGCTCCTGGGAACTGACTTTGGACTCACCGAGGTCACGCGCATCTTTTTGGTGTTGACAGCAACACTCTGGACGCTTGCGGGTATATATGGCCGGACCTACATGGCAGCTGATACCTCACAGCATCGATTCTGGTTCTTCTTCAATCTCACATTAGGGGGAAATCTCGGGCTCGTCGTTTCCCTGGATGTTGCCAGTTTTTACTTCTTTTTCGCTTTGATGACCTTCGCGGGCTACGGCCTCATCGTGCACAACTGGACCGCGGAAGCGTTCAGGGCGGGACGCATTTACATCGTCATGGCGGTGGTTGGTGAGGCGGCGCTGCTGGCTGGTTTGCTGTTGGCATCCTACGAAGCGGATAGCCTCCACATAGATACCGTTGTGCCTGGCATCACAGAATCTCCGTGGCGGTTGCTCATTGCTGTGCTTTTGGTGGGTGGGTTTGGGATTAAAGCCGGCGTAATTCCGTTGCATCTGTGGTTGCCACTGGCGCACCCGGTTGCGCCGACTCCTGCCAGCGCAGTGCTGAGTGGTGCAATGATCAAGGCCGGTTTGCTGGGATGGCTGCAATTCCTGCCGCTGGGCCAGGCGTCGATGAAAGCGTTCGGTGCAATATTCCTTATCGTTGCGTTTGGCTCAGCATTCCTGGCAGCATTGTTTGGCGTGTTTCAAAGCAACCCGAAAGCCGTACTCGCGTACTCCAGCATTAGCCAAATGGGGATTATCAGCACCGGAGTTGGTGTGGCGATGATTGCACCCGAAACATGGGGTCAAATGGTGCCGGCAATTGCGTTTTACGCACTGCATCACGCACTCGCCAAAGGCGCACTTTTCCTTGGGGTGGGAGTGGTGCAGTCAGATATGACGCACATGCGACAACGGACGATTGTGTGGTTTGCAATGCTGCTCCCGGCGCTCGCTCTCGCGGGCGCTCCGCTCACGAGTGGTGCTGCCGCCAAGAATGCGCTAAAGGAACCTTTGGGCATACTCTCGGGACAATGGGAACAGTGGCTCACGTGGCTGCTTTTGTTCGCAGCTACTGGCACCACCGTATTGATGGTTCGATTCCTCTGGCTGCTACGTCCAGAGACAGTACAGGGCGATCCGGAGCATCCATTTGCATCAGGTCTTTGGTTGCCATGGGGAGTTTTGATAGGGCTGAGTCTTCTCTCGGCGTGGATCGTGCCGTGGTATCTGGACGTGGAAGCCGTGCAGCCAGTTCATCTCGCGATCCCGTACGTCTGGCAGGGAGCCTGGCCGATCTTGCTGGGGGTTGCACTGGGTTGGGTCGTGATATCCCTACGGAAGCGAGGGCATCTCAAACGGCTGAAGTCAGTGCCTGCCGGAGACATGCTCACATTCCTGGAGCCGTTGGTGGATCGGATGCTGGTTGAAACCCGGGCGACATCTTCCGGTCTTGTCGATTGGAGCGAGCGTCGACTTTCTGCGGTGCGTGAACGTCTCGACGTGTACGAGGTCATCAGTGGGGAATTCGATGATGCCGAAAGCGCACTGGTCCGATTCCGGGCCGTGGGAATATTCTTCGTTGGCTTGATGATCCTCGTAACAGTGATGGTATGGAGGGGATGAGGATGCAGAATCGACAAACCAACCGACCGCGACCTGCATTTCGTCACATTGTATCCCGGTTGGTCTTCATCACATTTCTCTGGTGGGCATTAACTGAAGGCGACGCATATAACCTGTGGTTCGGCGCTCTCGTTGTACTGGTCACAACGTGGGCAAGTTTTGCCCTGGTACCGGTAACGGGATTCCGTCCCTGGCACCTGGGCAGTGTGCTCATCTTCTTTGTCCGGGAATCAATTAGTGGCGGCATTGATGTCGCTCGCAGGGCTTTCTCTCCAAGCATGCCCATTCGTCCCGGGATGACGGAAGTCACTCTGCGACTGCCCGAGGGACCGGCTCGGGTATTTCTCACGAATCTCCTCAATATCACCCCCGGCACGGTCTCTGTCGAGTTGCTCCCGGAGAGCTTGCGCATTCACATGTTGGATAAAGAGATGCCGGTCGAGGAGAAAGTTCGGGAGATTGAGCAGATCATGGCAAGGCTATTCGCGGTGCGTTTGCAGGAATAGCTTTAGGCACCTGGGATGCGAACCCGACACATTTAAAAAGAAGTGCAAAGTGAATTTGAGGACATTGCTGGCAGAATCCTGAGCGGTGTTTAGCCTTCAACGAGGAGGTAGAAGTTCGGGCTAAACCGCATTCAGGCAGGATTCTGCCAATGCAATGGGTGATTCCCGGGTGGGTACTTGGTGGCGGATGCACAGTGGGTGGGAGAGGGCACCGCCACAACGGGAATCTGATTCTGATATCCGACCCAACAAATCGGATATGGAAATCATAGTAGTTGAGTCAGGATTGTGCAACCCTCGCAGAATACTGTGAATCGGCAACATTGGTGTTGTACGGCTCATTTTATAAGTCGCCTGATAAAGGTACCCCGCAAAGTCGGTTACCCTTGCTCATTTTTTGGGGAAGTTCCTTATTGGCACGGCATCAGAAGTTGGCTATGATTGCCGGCAATCGGCGAGAGAGGCTACCGGGAGTCCGGGTGCCAACGCGCTGCCTCTATCCCAAAGGGTGGAATAATGTCCGTCAATCAACATGATTTTATATACCTGAATGAGCCGGATATGATCGCCGCAGGTGTCAAGGATATGGCACGTTGCGTCGAGGTGATGGAAGAGGCACTTGTCCTCCTGCGTCAGGGCGATTTCCGTATGGCAGGCGCATCCACCATGTCCCACGGTGCGATGATTAGTTTCCCAAAGAACCCGGAGCACCCCGGCATGCCGGCAGATGGGCCAGATCGCCGTTTCATGGCCATGCCTGCATACCTCGGTGGCCGTTTTGGAACCACTGGTGTGAAGTGGTACGGATCAAACCTCGAGAATCGCAAGAAGGGCCTTCCGCGGTCCATTCACCTTTTCACGCTGAACGATACCGATACCGGTGCACCCCTGGCAGTCATGTCCGGCAATCTTCTTTCCGCATATCGCACGGGAGCAATCCCGGGAGTGGCGGTTAAGCATCTTGCCCGAAAGGATGCAAAGGTGCTCGGTGTGGTCGGGCCCGGTGTTATCGGACGAGTCACCACAGAGTCGGTGCTCTCGCAGCGACCAGAAATTGATCGCATCGTAGCCAAGGGTATCGACGATGCCGATGTGCAGCGCTACGCCGACTACATCAAGCCGCTGTTCCCAAACATCAAGAGTGTTGAATCCGCCGAATCAGTAGAGCAGGTCGCTCGGGAAGCGGACATCATGATGGTCACTGTCACGACCGATCCGGCGGGGTCCTCTGGCTTCCCGTACATCAAGCAGGAGTGGATCAAGCCTGGTGCACTCTTGTTGCTGCCGGCTGCAGTTCGCTTCGACGACGAGTTCGTCGCTTCTGACGATACCCGACTCGTAGTCGACGCATGGCCACTTTATGAAGCCTGGGGCGAAGAAATGGGCGACGAGGCCTACGAGGAAATCGGCATTGTCGGTAATCGTTGGCACGCATTGATCGAGCAGGGCAAGATGGCGGCGGATAAAATCGAGGAAATCGCAGATGTCGCCACAGGCGCGATTCCTGCCCGCCAGAACGACGATGAGATCATTCTTTACTCAGCCGGTGGTATGCCAATCGAGGACGTCGCCTGGGCCACCGAGGTGTATAACAACGCCATCGAGAAGGGAATTGGTGTCTCACTGAATCTCTGGGATTCACCAAACCTGGCCTGATATCACGCTGGCGATGGCACAGTTTCAGACTCCGATCATTCACTATGAATGATCGGAGTCTGCTGTTTTATATGGCGGGGTTCATGTTGCGGCATCAGAACGGTTTTGCTCACGTGCGAATTCCCTGGGGGTTTCGGAAGTACGTTCTTCGTATATCATGGGGGAGTATCAGGAAGTGTTGGAGGTAAGTTTCCTCAGGTCAATGGCGATCTGCTGGGCCTCTTTTGGCAACTCATGTAGGAGAGAACCATCATGACTCACGCAAACGCACGCTCGCTTTCCCGACGGTCCCTGGTTACAGGTGCAGCAACTGCCGCCACAGCCACGGCCATGTCCACCGCCCTTGCAGGTGCCAGCAAGCATGACCCGGGTTTCTTCATCAATCTCCGTCAGGATCAGGGCGAGATCAGCATCGTCAACTTTTACGAACCTTTCATTGCGGAAGTAGTTCCCCGTTTCGAAGAGGAAACTGGCATCAAGGTAAACCGGCTTGGCACCACATCGTCGAACGATCAGTGGTGGGCGAGACTTGTGGCCGGTGAGGAGATCGACTTCCTCATCTGCGCGCTCGACTGGTTGCAGCGAGGCATGGCAGCAGAGCTCTTCCTCCCCATCGACCACGACCTGGTTCCGAATACCGAGCACCTGTTCGAGGAATTCCACGCCCATGAAGAGATGACGATCGACGGTCAGCAGTATGGTTCGCCGGCGATCCGCGTCTATTACAGCATGTGCTACAACACCAACGAATTCTCGGAAGCGCCAACCAGCTGGGATGTTACGTGGGATGAACAGTACAGTGGTCGGATCGCGCTGCACGATAACACCATCGCGCGTATCGGCACTACCGCTCTTGTCCTGGATGACGATCCGCTGAACCCGACCAAGTGGGATGAAATTTCCGAGAAGCTGGTCGAGCAGAAGCCACACGTGCTGAAGTACTGGGTGGATTACCAAAACGGTATGGAGCTGTTTGCGAACGAGGAAGCCGTGGTAGGTCAGCTCACTGCTGGTCGCACACGCATGGCGATGGCAGAAGGCGCTCCCATCAACTGGACAGTCCCGGAAGAGGGCTGCATGACCTTCCTTGATAGCTACGCCATCCCCGCAACCGCCAAGAATCCGGAAGGTGGTATGGCACTTATCAACTTCCTGCAGCAGCCTGAAATCGCCGCCATCCAGATGGAAATGATGCACTACGACAGTGTCAACGAGACGGCGCACAGCGAAATCTCCGCAGAGCTTGAGGAAACATTCGCACTGCCGGAAGATGCGAACCTCGTACTCACAACGGATATCGATGCAGAAACACGCGTCAAGATGGATGAGGTCTGGACTGAAGCCAAGCTCATGTAAGCTCCAATACGAAGGAGTTTGATTACATGAGTCACCCTCTATCCGGTAGATGACTCTTTCGGCTGCACCTGCGATCCCGCAGGCGCAGCCGACCCAATTGCGCAGGGAGTAAGTGCACATGGAAACAACGTCGGACGTCAGTATCAAGAACCTCGTGAAGACATTCGGCGATTTTGTGGCCGTTGACGGAATAAACCTCGAAGTCCCTCGCGGGGCCTTCGTGACATTTCTGGGTGCCTCCGGCTGCGGAAAAACCACGACGCTACGAATGATCGGTGGGTTCGAGCATCCGGATAGCGGTGAAATCGCTATTCAGGGCAAGCCAATGGGTCGTATCCCGCCCCATGCTCGTGACACGTCCATGGTGTTCCAGAGCTATGCACTCTTCCCGCATATGACCGTTAGAGACAACATCGCATTTGGCCTCAAGGAACGGAAGGTCAGCAAGAGTGAGATCACCGAGCGAGTCCAGAATATGCTCGAACTCATAGAGCTGCCACACCTCGGCGATCGCAAGCCCAAACAACTCTCCGGTGGACAGCAGCAACGCGTCGCCCTGGCCCGATCGCTAATTATCGAGCCAACAGTCCTGTTGCTGGATGAACCCCTCGGCGCGCTGGATCTCAAGTTGCGCAAGCAAATGCAAATTGAGCTCAAGCGGATCCAGCAAAGGGTTGGCATCACGTTCATTTACGTGACGCATGATCAGGAAGAAGCCCTGACCATGTCCGACCGTATCGTCGTCATGCGGGCAGGGCAGGTGGAGCAGGAGGGAAGCGCCGAGGATATCTTCGATCGCCCAGGCTCCCGATACGTCGCCGAATTCATGGGTGCAGGAAACGTGATCCCTGTGCAGGTCGAATCGTTCGATGCCACGTCTGCTGCCGTGAACCTCGCAGGACGGCAAATCGTGTTGTCTGGCCCCAAGCCGGAATCCGACGGTGAGTATGCCCTTGTGGTGCGTCCGGAGAAGATTCGGCTCGATGCTGATGAAGGCTGGCAAGGGAAAGTTGTGGAGCAGGTGTACAAGGGTTCCACAATGTCCTACCGCGTTGAGCTGGGTGATGGATCCTCACTCGTCGCCGAAGTTGCCCACGATGATGCAGCGCAGCGGCACGCCCCGGGTGATACCGTGACGCTCAATTTCCGTGCTGGTGACGCCTCGCTGGTGGCCGGTTCAATCGGAGCGGAGTAGGCCATGTCCACTGATATCGCGCCAAATGCGAGAGCAGTAAAGAAGCGCCGCGAGATTGACTGGGTCCCCATTGTGACCCTCGGTGTACCGATGCTGTTCGTTATTGTGTTCTTTGTCCTGCCGATTTTTCTTATCGGTCGTTACAGCTTCAACTCTATTGATCTCCTCACCGGTCTCATGCAAACCGATTGGTCGTGGGATTCCTATGAGCGGGCGCTGACGTCCTCGATCTATCAAAAGATCCTCTTTCGAACACTCTCAATCGCACTTGTAAGCACGGTCATCGCGCTACTGATTGCCTACCCACTTGGCTATTTCATCGGAGCAGTCGCAGAGCCACGCCAGCAGGGAACGTTGATTCTCTTGATCCTCATTCCGTTCTGGACCAGCTACGTTATTCGCACGTATGCATGGATTGGCATCCTGCAAAGCAATGGCTTCCTGGATCAGGTATTCGGTTGGATACCTGGATTCGACGGGAACCTGTTATACACGCGGGCTGCGGTAATAATCGGGTTCGTGCATGTGTATTTGCCGATTATGATCCTGCCCATTTACGCGTCTGCTCGTAATCTCGACAAGCGTTATCTCGAGGCTGCCCAAGACCTGGGGGCATCTCCAATTCGGACGTTCTTCCGCGTCACCTTGCCCCTCACTTCACCGGGTGTGGTTGCGGGAATTGTCCTCTTCTTCATTCCGGTGTTCGGATCGTTCGTGACTCCGCAGTTGCTGGGTGGGACCGGTGACACAATGATGGGGCAGCAAATCCAGAATCAATTCGGTGAGGCATTCAACTGGCCATTTGGCGCAGCATTGTCCATTGTGATGACTGGTATTGTGCTCGTCGCCATGATTCTCTTCTTCCGATTCTCAGATGTGGAGGAAATCTATGGCACGTAAGCTAAGCCCTGGCGACTGGGCGTTCCGGATTTTCGCCCTCTGCGTCTACATCTTTCTGTTTGCGCCCATCCTTGTTGTGGTGATGACCTCGTTCAATCCCACCGGCCGCGCCACGATACCTACCGAGTTCACGCTTGACTGGTATTCGGAGCTCCTGGGCGATTCGCAACTCATGACCGCGCTGGGCACATCACTCGCAGTGGCGCTGATATCTGGCGTGGCTTCCGCCCTGCTTGGCCTGAGCGCTGCATACGGCGTCAGCCGATGGCGACTTCCAGGCCGAAGTGCTGCACAGGGAATCTTCCTGCTGCCGATGCTGGTGCCAGCAGTGGTGAGCGGTGTATCGATGCTCATGTGGTTCCGTAATATCGGTATTGAGCTCGGGTGGATATCTATCATCCTCACGCACATCGTGGTGACCTTGCCGTTCACAATGACGATCATTCTCACCAGCTTCGCCGGATTCGATATCAGACTCGAAGAGGCTGCGATGGATCTCGGGGCCACACCGTGGCGCACATTCCGGTCTATCACGCTTCCATTGGTGATGCCGGGAGTCCTGGGCGGTGCGCTTATGGCGTTCACGCTCTCATTCGACGAGTTCGTCGTCACGCTCTTCACCAGCGGTGGAGGCGTGCAAACGTTGCCGATCGTTGTGTATAACCGCATCCGCTACATGTTGAGTCCGGAGATTAACGCCATTGCAACCATCGTGATGGGCTTCTCAATGGGACTCCTCGCTCTGGGCCAGCTGGCGCTTGTCATTCGCAAACGGCGGGATCGGGCTCGAACACAGGAAGCGACCTGAGTTCGCCTAGTCCCCGATTGCGAGGCTCTGCTCTTCGGCAATTCTCGCAGCGGATTTCTGGGTGCGAGGATCCAGCTTCTGTGTCACAAACACGGTCACCAATGCAAAACCACTCGCGATCAGGAACGGGATTTGATAGCCAACGAAGTTGAGCACAAATCCCGTTACCACTGGTACCACCACTGCCGCGGCATGCTGCATGGTGATTCCCATGGCCAGTGACGGTGCCACATCACGGGAGGGAGCGATCTTGCGCAGATACACAGATGCACCCATCGCGCTGAGCGGGAAGATGATCGAATAAATGATGTAGCAGACGATCGCGGTCGCTGTATTATCCACCAATGCATAGCCGAGTAAGGCTACGATGTAAGCGATGTTGACGAAACCCAGCATGCGCTTCTCACCATGGAGATCGATCATTCGGCCAATCCA
>CAZYDY010000004.1:0-2892 GCA_964646245.1 uncultured Sphaerobacteraceae bacterium | reverse complement strand
TGACGAAACCCAGCATGCGCTTCTCACCATGGAGATCGATCATTCGGCCAATCCACGATCCGGTGAACATAGCCAGTGCGGCAGTGACGAGCATGATCAGCGAAATCGCCGGCACACCGAGATTGAAGTGATCGACCAGTACCCACAATCCGAACGAGAAGAAGATCTGCTGCCGGGCACCATCGAGCAGGCTCAGGTTGTAATAGAGTCGGTATTCCTTGCGGAGAACGATACGCTCTCGCTTTTGTTTGATTTCCAGGATTTTGCCGTTGTGCATATTCGGAAATCGGAACACCAGTACCGCCGCGACCAGCGCCATCAGTCCGCACACAATGAACATCGCTTTGAAATCGAGTATTTCGTAACGGAACACGAGGAATACGACCGCCATCGCGACCAGGGCGCCGGCCTGGTTTATGGCAGCCAACCTGCCGAGCACCGAGCCGGATTTCGACTCCGTGGTCAGGCTCATCCCCAGCGCTGTTTGCGTCTGCAACCACGTGTGGTAACCCATGGACGAGATGATGACCCACGGAGCTACAGTCCAGAAACTGGTAGCGAATCCGAAGAGCCCATACCCAACCGCCAGAAGCACCATGGCGAATGCTGTGAGATGCGGCAACGAGAGACGGTAGAGCAGGGCTGTCAGGAAGATGAGGAGGAACCCCGGAATCTCGCGGATAGCCGTGATGTAACCAAACTGCGGACCTTTTAGTCCGAGTTCGTTCTCAAAGAAATTACTGACGATGTTTTGATTGGCGGCCATTGCGAAACCAAAAGCCGCCGTCGCTCCAGCAAGGATGAAGAACGCACGCTGTACATGCGGCGGTGCCGCTTCGGTGGATCGAATCGATCCGAGTTTCGCAATCAATCCCACAACTCCATGATGTCTTTGGACAACCTGTACATGAGTATATGGCCCGAATCTCAATCAGGAAACTCTGATGGATTATTCTCGCGCATTGACCGGGATCGCTATGGAACAAGGGAGTAATTAACCCCGAATCTGCATAACAGCGGGAAATTCCCTCTACTGCTCTTCTCGTTTGGTGGTGATACTTGATTTTATGAGGACGAAGTGGTGATGGTAATTCAGCCATTACGTACGAGGAGTTTCAAATGCCGCAGGCGCAATCGACTGTAGATCAGCCACATCAAGACAAAGGCACGTTTGATATCAATTCCATCTTTCTGATTGCGGCATTCCTGGTGCTTGCAGTGATCTGGCTTATGCCGACGCCAGATGGATTGAACGTGGCGGGACAGAGAGCAGTAGGGATCCTGGCCTTCGCAGTTATCGTGTGGGTTACGGAAGCCGTGAGTTATCCGGTATCAGCTCTGATGATCGCCGGCCTCATTGCGCTGGGTACGGGATTTGCTCCGCCTCCGGGAGCCGAAGAAGGCGCCGCGCACATCGGCACAAGCGCAGGCGTTCGGCAGGCTTTTGGCGGTCTTGCCACACCGGGCAATACGCTTGTGCTGATGGCGTTATTCCTGGCAGCCGCAATGCAGGCAACAAACCTGCACCGAAGATTGGCCCTTTGGGTATTGCGATTCGTCGGTGAATCCACCAATGCTGTGCTTGTGGGAGCGATCATGGTCGCTACCATCCTTGCGTTCTTTGTACCATCAGCCACTGCACGGGCAGGCGCGGTTATTCCTATTTTGCTGGGTATGGTCGCGGCTTTCGGTTTGCCAAAGGAAAGCAAGCTCGGAGCCCTGATGGTGATTACAGCCGTTCATGCGGTTTCAATCTGGAACGTCGGAATTAAGACCGCTGCCGCTCAGAACCTGGTTGCTGTGGAGTTCATTCAGGAAGCCTTCGGCGAAGACATCTCCTGGGCGCGTTGGTTCATTATCGCAGCGCCGTGGTCCATCATCATGTGTGTCGTGCTCTTCTTTGTCATGAAGCTGGTGATTACGCCAGAGGTCAATCACATTGAGGGCGGTCGCGAAGTTGTTGACAAGCAACTCGAGGAAATGGGGCCAACCACCATCAATGAAAAGAAGCTGATGGGCATCGCCGGTCTCTTACTCTTCTTCTGGGCGACTCAGGGACTCTCCATTCCGGGTACGAATACGGTACTGCATGACATCGATTCAACCACTATTACCGTTGTCGCAATAGCAATACTACTCACACCCGGCCTTGGGGTCTTCAGCTGGAAGAAGGCGGAGTCGATGATCAGCTGGGGAACAATTGTTGTATTCGGCATTGGAATTTCGCTCGGAACCGTGCTACTTCAAAGTGGAGGTGCATCCTGGCTGAGCGACAGCACTTTCGGACGACTAGGCCTCGATGAGTATCCAATGCTCGCGACAATCGCAATCGTGGCTCTCTTCAATATCATCATTCATCTTGGTTTTGCATCGGCAACGTCACTGGCGTCCGCATTGATTCCCGTATTCATTGCTTTAACTATGACGCTCAACCTCGGGCACGACCAGGCGATCGGCTTCGTGTTGATCCAGCAGTTTATTATCTGCTTCGGATTCCTGCTTCCAATCTCGTCACCACAGGGAATGCTGGCTTACGGCACAGGTACATTCCAGATCAAGGAGTATTTCAAGGCAGGCGTGCCAATTACAGTGATCGGATACGGACTCATTCTTCTTATGAGCGCTACATACTGGAAGTGGATTGGTCTCATATAGCTAGGCAATACTGCCTTGGAATATCCCAAACCCGAATGGGTGTTCCGGGGTAAGATGAACCAATGTTCGTCGCCGAACTCGGCGTGATTACCCTTTGACAGGAACGGAAGTACATGCGATTTACCAGGGCGCGCATTTCACCGTCCATGCGGTCCGAAGCGCGATCCGAAAGTTTCACCATCGGTGCCGGCTACTTCTGGTTTTATGCCGGCATCGGTGCGTTTGTACCCTTTAACG
>CAZYDY010000003.1:0-18927 GCA_964646245.1 uncultured Sphaerobacteraceae bacterium | reverse complement strand
CCAATTGCAAGGCGGGCGATTTCCTCTCCACCGGCAACAATTGGAGCGCCTGTTCCGGCATCGCCTCCGGTGCGGCTGACACGCTCGACATGCTCGCGCATTGACCGGTCATGAGCGAGCTCAATATCGTCGGCGGTTCCCATGCGGGGCTCAATTGATGTCAGTCTCTCCAGGAACCCGAGCGCTTCAAGCAGTTTGTAGGTCCGTCTCGCAACCACCGGCCCGGAGGGGTGAGGCTCTATTTCGTCGTACTCGTACTTCTTCGTGTAACGAATGAGGAACTCGCCCGGATCGTGATCGAGGTAGCGGGCATCGTAGACCAGGCCGGTTGCGTGAGGCATAGAGGGAGTCCTTTCGGTTGCGAATGTGTTTCCGGCAGTATCGCATGAGGATCGTGGTTCGAAAACCAATCGAGGGACCCCTGCCTGGCAGGAGTCCCTCGATCTCGAGTCGTGTGTTGTCGTTCGGTACTAGCTTCCGACGATAAGTCCCATGCCGTCGATCACATCCCACATGGCGTTGAATGTGCCCCAGTCGTAGAAGCGGGTGCCTCCGTTGCCTGGATCGGCGAGGTAAACGCCGGATTCGTCGTATCCGTATACCACCATCACGTGCATATACTGCGTGACCTGGTACCGTGTACCGTCTTCGGTGTATTCGTCGTGGGATACATCGCCTCGCATACCGAGCCAAACGATAACCGGGTTACCGTTATCAATGGCGGCAGTGAGGTCATCCGATCCACCGTAGAACGATGTCGCGCTGTACCCGTACTGATTCAGTCCTGGAACAAGTGCATCAGCGTAAACGCCGTAATCGGTGGTGTTACCCCATGTGCCGTTGATATTACCGCGGTAACCCCAGTGTGGGTTGGCGTGCAGCGGTGTAACAGCTTCCATCTCGTACTCGGAAACGGTGTAGCCAATCATGCCTGTGGCAATCTGCACTGCCGCGAACTCACAGCTCAGCGGTCGCTGCTGCTGATACGTAACCAGCGGCAGGAAGCTGCCACCGGAGCTTGCCGATGCGGCTTCTTCACCAGCAACGTCGTTCACAGCTTCGGGTACGTAGGTGTCTGTAATCAGGGGGGCTTCGCCGCTCAGGTCCAGAAGACTTGGTGCACCGCCGCAGGCGTCGCCATCAATCCAGATGGTGCGTCCGCCGAGGTACGCGCCGTTGACATTCACTTCCAGCCAGCTCTTGGAATCAGGAGCTCCGGTGGTATCAAATGCGAGCCATGCGACTCCGGATGCATCGGTAACGGCGGTCATGGAATCAATAAGCACCGGTGAGGTGTCATCTGAAAGGACAATTGTCACTTCAGCACCTGCCAATGCGCCTCCGCCGCTTCGCACCTCAACACTGGTATCAACGACGCAGCCGGCCGCCGGATGGTTGGTTTGCACCGTCATCCACACGTCAACACTCTGTGCGCTTGCCGGGGCCATTCCCAGCAACCCGAGGCCCAAAACCATAGACATTAAGGTTGCAAAACCAACCCTCAATAAACGCATTTTCGCCAACTCCTCCTAAAACGCCACTCAATCCGGGCGATCGTTTTGGCGCTTCTTTGGCCAATTCCCAGAAACTGTCCCGCTTCATTTTCAGCAGCCGCCAGCCACGACTTCGCCGAAAAGTGAACGTTACTGCAAGCCTACGCCATCGCATAAATCGTCACCAGATGTACGTTCGACATTTACATCTGTGACAAATATGCACAGGTTAGCTGAGTTTGTCCAGCGGAGTAGGGATTCGAATAGGAGAGGATGTCAGGTGTTCACCAAAGAAGAGCGCTCTGGATTCATCATCTGTCGGCAGGTTGTCAGGTCCATTGGCAAAAATGCCTGCATAACCGAGTGCCGACCCATCCTGGGCTCGTGCATCCTCAACCTGTGCCTGTAAGGCAATGGCCAGCTCGCTTGTGTCTGTCGTGAGGGGAGCTACCCAGGCAGCATGGGTTCGCAAAACATGTTCGTATTTACGGCGCAGTTTCGCGTATTCGGCCGGGCCTTCAGTGAAATCATGGCTGCGGAGGATATCGCGCAAAACCCGAACATCTCTCCACACCAGCGACATCCCATGCCCCTGGGATGGATCCCCGGCGCCGGCTGCATCACCGATTGCGACAGCGTTCGGTCCGTGGATGTGGGTCGAACTCACGTGATTGTTCGGAAAGAAGGCGAGTGGACCCTCTGGTGTCGCACGGGCCAGCGCGTTTTCAGGCAGGCATGCCGCGCAGGCGTCGATGAAATCCTGAACGCGGGTCGCTCCGATAAACGATCGAGCTTCCTCAGTGGGACAAACATAGTAAAGGCGCCAGAGATCGTTGCCTTGTGGGAACAGCATCGTGAACCCTGCAGAATGGAATCCCTGGTGGGCGCTGTCCTGCGGAAGATCGATATCTCTCACCAGAAGACCACCGAATTGATGATGGGGAGGGTCGCTGACCGTTTCACCGCCCCACAATCGCCGGGTGGCGGAGTTCTTGCCATCTGCGGCGATCAGGAATTGTGCGTGGATATCGGTCAGCGAATCGTCCTGTTGTACCTGGAGTAACCATCCATCTCGCTGCCTTGCGATATCAGCCCTCGCCGGACGAAACACGCTGGCTCCTGCATCGGTCGCTCCCTGAAGCAGCGCCTCCTGGAGTTGAGGATGGTTGAACCCGATTTCCGGCGGTGAGCCGGGAAACACATCCGCCCAGGCGAATGTGGATTCCATCTCGCGGTCGCGATATCGGGTCCAATTGGGGAGATCGAGGCCGCCGATGTCATGGACAAACGATTTCAGCCCCAGCTCAATGAGTTCACGAACTCCCCAGGGATGGCACGCCTCGCCGCGTACCCGATCCCGGAAGATCGCTTCGCGTTCAATGACTGCAGTGGAATAGCCTTCGCGCTGAAGCGTGATAGCTGCGGAGGATCCGGCAACTCCACCACCGATAATTGCGATATCGATGGTGGAAGTTGCACCCTGTGGGGAGCTCACGTTATGACGCCATTTCTCCGATGCCGTATGCAGCCAGAACAATAACGAATGCGAGGGATGCAGCAATCAGGCCAAGCATGGACTTCTTGCGGAAGTTCTCCTGGTTGGCGGTGCCGCCGTGCTCCATACCCACTGGCAGAATTGCAACCAGTGCCACCAGCCAGTGCCAGACCGGAACGGAATTGCCAGCACCAAGCAGCATGAACCCGAGCGCGTACTGCAGCAGAAGCCCGGTTGCGGCGGCAATGCTAACCAGTCGGTGATAGCCGATGGCGACTCCCTTCACCATTTCAATGCCGTACATGATGGCATTGAGCAGGAACAGAACCAGCGTGGCGCTACCGACAATCATATGAATAGTGGATGACATAGACAGACCTCACGAAAACGAAACGATGCGCATCGCATCAACAACGCTTCTAGTATAGAAGGAAGCGCTAGCCCAACCACGGAGATGCTGCCGGGCATGGAGAGCGTGCGCTTTTCGCCGAAGCGTTGTATTGTCAGATGTAACTATCGATGACGATACCCATACTATCTGCAATGGCCCGCTGGAGTGTCGAACGCAGATCACGTTTATCTAAACACCTTTGGGGTGGGCGAATAAAGAGGTGAGTTCGGAATGGCGGATACACAGAACAATACACAAGATTTCGTACAGGTAATCAAACAGGAAAATCGAACTTTTCCGCCGTCAGCTGAATTTGTGGCCAATGCAAATATCAATAGTGAAGCGGAATACGAGCGCGCGGCTGCAGATCCTGAAGCGTTCTGGGCCGAGCAGGCGGAGAAGCTTCACTGGTTCCAGAAATGGGACAAGGTGCTGGATTGGAGCAATGCTCCCCATGCAGAGTGGTTTACCAATGGCAAAATCAACGTTGCCTATAACTGCCTGGATCGTCATATAAATGAAGGCCGCGGTAACAAGGTTGCCTACTACTTCGAAGGCGAACCCGGCGATCAGCGCGTGATTACCTACACCGAGCTGAAAGACGAGGTCTGCAAGCTCGCCAATGCACTCACCGAGCTGGATGTGGTGAAGGGTGACCGCGTAGTCATCTATATGCCAATGATTCCGGAACTGGTCGTTGCGCTCCTGGCCTGCGCCCGCATCGGCGCGCCGCACGCGGTGGTGTTCGGGGGCTTCAGTGCCGATTCCGTACGAGATCGCATCAACGACGCCGAAGCCGAAATCGTTATCACAGCCGACGGCGGTTTCCGCCGCGGTGCTCCCAGTGCCATCAAGGACAACGTCGACAAGGCAGTTGAAAGCACTCCGACCATCGAAAAGGTCCTGGTGGTGAAGCGCACCGGCCAGGATGTTCATATGGAAGAGGGACGTGACTTCTGGTGGCACGACATCGTCGACCGCCAGAGCACCGAGCACGAAGCTGTCCCGATGGACAGCGAAGATCCGCTCTACCTTCTCTACACCTCCGGCACCACTGGCAAGCCGAAAGGCATCGTTCACACCACGGGTGGATACCTCACTGGCGTGAGCTACACCCACCGCGCAGTGTTCGATATCAAGGATGATGACGTTTACTGGTGTGCCGCCGATATTGGCTGGGTCACCGGTCACAGCTACATCTGCTACGCACCGCTCGCCAATGGCACCACCAGCGTGCTGTACGAGGGTGTGCCAACATACCCGGCCCCGGACCGATGGTGGGATATCGTTGAGCGCTACAAGGTCACCATCCTGTACTGTGCGCCAACCGCTATCCGCGCGCATATGAAGGAAGGCCACCAGCACGCCGACAAGCATGATCTCAGCTCGCTGCGACTGCTTGGTTCCGTGGGTGAGCCCATCAACCCGGAAGCGTGGATCTGGTATCACAAGCACATCGGTGGCGAGAACTGCCCAATTGTTGATACGTGGTGGCAGACAGAGACCGGCATGATCCTGATCTCGCCATTGCCTGGTGTGACGACGACCAAGCCAGGATCGGCCACCCGTCCACTGCCAGGAATCGAAGCTGATGTGGTTGATGAGCAGGGTAACTCCGTACCGCTCGGGCGAGGCGGCTACCTGGTGCTAACCAAGCCATGGCCGGCCATGCTCCGCACGCTGTACAAGGACGACCCACGCTACCTCAGCACCTATTGGGGCAAGTACGACGGTATCTATCTCGCCGGCGACGGTGCGATGCGCGACGAGGATGGCTACTACTGGCTGCTCGGGCGCACCGATGATGTCATGAACGTCTCCGGTCACCGCCTCAGCACGGCGGAAATCGAATCCGCACTGGTGAGCCACGATTCGGTCGCAGAGGCCGCGGTGGTCGGCCAGCCAGATGACCTGACTGGAGAGGCGATCTTCGCCTTTGTGACGCTGAAGAATCGCGCCCAGCCCGGTGATGAAGCTGAGTTCGGCAAGGAATTGCGTAACCATGTGGCCCGGGTCATTAGCCCGATCGCCAAGCCGAAGCGCATCATGTTCACACCAGACCTGCCGAAGACTCGCTCCGGCAAGATCATGCGGCGCCTGCTGCGCGATATCGCCACCGGCCAAACACTCGGGGATACCACCAGCCTGGCCAATGCCGATGTGGTGAGCCAGATCCAGGCAGCCAGCGTCGGGGCGACAGACGAAGACTAGTCGAGATATCTCCCGCATGGAGTCAACTCGCGATATGCTGAAGCGGCACCTGGTCTACGGATCGGGTGCCGCTTCTATCTGATGATAAAGAGGATGAATTGATGCCGAAGACTTTACGCATAGCGCTGGTTGGTGCGTGGCACGTGCACGCAAATGACTACGCGCGTGACTGCGATCGCAATCCCCATACAGAGCTCGTAGCCGTTTGGGATGCCAATGCCGGGTTCGCGGAGAAAGCTGCAGAACAGTGGAGTGTGCCGGTTGTCGCGGATCTCGACGAACTGCTATCTGATCCGGAGTTGGATGGCGTCATCATCACCACCGCAACGAACATTCATCGCGAGGTCATGGAGAAGGTGATCGCTGCCGGCAAGCACATATTCACGGAAAAAGTGCTTGCTGCGACGACCGGGGACGCAGAGGCCATTGCCAATGCTGCCAAGGAGGCTGGCATCACCCTGACGGTCTCGCTCCCGCGTCTTTATACCGGTTACACGCAGACGATCGACCAGGCGCTCTCGGCCGGCGAACTTGGTGAAATCAGCTATGTCCGTGTACGCGTCTCGCACGATGGCGCCATTCGTCGGGACGGCAACGCCCAGTGGCTGCCGGAGCACTTCTTCGATCGCGAGCAGGCGATGGGTGGCGCGATGATCGATTTCGGGGCGCATCCATACTATCTCGTACATCACTTCGCCGGAATGCCGGACTCAATCACCGCGCACTATCTCAGCACCAGCGGTCACGACGTTGAGGATCAGGCGCTGGTGGTCTGTAGCTATCCGGGCAGAATGACCGGTGTTGCTGAAGCATCGTTCCTGGGTGGAGCCATTGGCCATTTCATTGAAATTCATGGTAGCAATGGAACATTGCTATTCGATTTCGACAACGGATTACGTATCAAACTACGAGGCGAGAACGAGTGGACCACTCGTGAACTCCTGGATGATGCACCTACACCGTTTGATCGCTGGGTGGATCACATCCATCGCGATGCACAGGATCCGGAGAACGTCGCTGTCGCGCTGGCATTGACGCGAATGGCCGCTGCTGCTGAAGTTTCCGCTGCTGAAAAGCGACAAGTAATGCTGAGTGAGGGATTCTGATGGAAAAGATTACGCCAAGGGTTCTTACGGTTAATGCCGGCAAGTTGGAGCCAACTGCCCACAGCACCACCAATGTCACCGGTCTGAAGAAGCGACCGGTGGAAGGTGAGGTTCAGATTTATCCCGCTGCGGATGGAATGAGTGGTGTAGCAGGAGACAAGATCGGTGATCCTGACAACCACGGTGGCCCGGACGCGGCGGTCTACGCCTTCCAGCGTGAAGACCTGGATCGTTGGGAGGAGATCAAGAGTCGCGAGTTCCCGAACGGTGTGTTCGGTGAGAACCTGACGACGCAAGGGATCGATGTCAACGCGGCCCTTATCGGAGAGCAGTGGCGAATAGGCGACGAAGTCGTTCTCGAAGTAACCGCTCCGCGCATTCCTTGTCGCACCTTCCGCGGTGCGCTTTCCGAGCCGAAATGGATTAAGGAATTCACGCAAGATGCCCGGCCCGGAACCTACTTCAAGGTCATCACGCCGGGCACAATCAAGGCGGGCGACCCAATCGAGGTTATTCACCGTCCGCCACATGATGTCTCGATCACGATGGTATTCATGGCGTCTACTACCAATCGTTCGCTGGTGAGCAAGCTGCAAGATGCTGCCGAGTATTTGCCTGCAAAATTGGTGAAATACGCCGCGACAGCGGAAGTCGATAAAGATCCGGTAGACGGAGCCTAGCGAGCGTTTGCTCGTAAAGCTGTTGTAAAGAGGAGGTTCCATGAATCGATTGAATCGTCGAACGTTTGCAATTTCATCTGCCGCTATTGCGGCATCCATGGCTCCAGCCGTACGGGCACAGCAAGCCACGCCGGCGGCGACTCCCGTGGCTTCCCCGGTAGCGGGAGAACTGCAGCTACGCCTGGTGGATTCGATAATTCTGCCAAATGACCTGATGGTGGACGACACACTCTTCGGCGGGATTTCCGGCATCGACTACGACGCAACGAACGATACGTGGTACTTCATTTCCGATGACCGCTCCGAGCGCCACCCGGCCCGGTTTTATACCGGCAGCATCGAATACGACGACAACGGTTTCACTGATGTCACCATCCAACAGGCCGTCACCCTGCTTCAGGGCGATGGCAACCCGTTCCCCGGCTGGGAGGAGGGTGGAATCGTCCCTGATCCGGAGGCGATCCGCGTTGACCCGCACAATGATGTGCTGTGGTGGACCAGTGAAGGCGCCTATGAGTTGGACCTCGATCCATTCGTCGCTACCACCAATCCGGACGGCTCACTGATCTCGATGATCAGCCTGGCGCCTCCGTACTCAACGGAGTACCCGGAGGAATCCGGCCCTCGCGATAATCACAACTTTGAAGGGCTTTCGTTCTCGCCTGATGGCGAAACCCTCTGGATCGGCATGGAGCATCCCCTCTATCAGGATGGACCGATACCTTCGCCAGAGAACAATGCCTGGGTGCGTCTCGTCAACATCGACCGGGCGGGAAAGATCCTGCACGAGTATGCTGTCGAGCTCGATCCGATCGACGCTCCGGATGACGCGCAGTATCTCTCAATGGGTATGTCCGAGATCCTGGTGCTCGATGAAAACCGCATCCTCGCTGTCGTGCGTACAACCATCGCCGACGCGGAAGGTGAGTTCGAGAACTACATCCGGATTTGGGAGCTCGACCTGACAGACGCTACAGACATTCACGGCGTCGAATCACTGTTGGATGCCGACTTTACGCCAGTATCCCGTCGGCTGCTCATCGATCTGAACGATGCCGGGCTTTACCCAATCGATAACATCGAGGGAATAGCCTTCGGACCGAACCTTCCGAATGGCAATCGGGCTCTTGTGCTGGCCAACGATAACAACTTCGATTTCGAAACACAGGTGCAACAACTCGTCCTGCTGGAGCTAACAGGCGAGTAGTGCTGAAAACAGGAAACCCCGGGCAGCTCGCATGAGCCGCCCGGGGTTTCTTTACGCCTGTTTAGAAGACGAACAGCAATGCAAGCAGTCCGCCAACCAACACTGTGAACGCTATCGGAAATGCAATTCCCAGAAACGACCACAGGTTGAACCCGAGCTTGTAAATTCCACTCTCGTTTTCGATCTTGTTCTTAACTGACATATGCGCTCCTCAATCTCTCACCCTGTTGTGTTCAGCATATCCTGTTGCGCCGGCGACTGCTACTCTTCAGTGCCGGTTTCGTCAGCGTCATTACCCGAATCGCGAGGTGGCAGGTTGCGCATGGCCGGGAAGAGAATCACGTCACGGATGGTTTGCTGGTCTGTCAGCAGCATCACCAGCCGGTCAATGCCGATGCCAACGCCACCTGTTGGAGGCATGCCGTACATGAGCGCATTGATGAAATCCTCATCCAGCGGCATGGCTTCGTCATCACCGGCTTCGGCATCCTTGCGTTGCTCCATGAAGCGCGCAAGCTGGTCCATCGGATCGTTCAGCTCGGTGAAGCTGTTACCGATCTCACCACCACCGATGTACGGCTGGAAACGCTCCACATGTGTTGGATCGTTTGGCTTCTTCTTCGCCAGCGGACTCAGCTCTACCGGGTAATCAATAAGGAACTGCGGTTGAATCAGGAACGGTCGCACGAAGTGCTTGAGCAATTCATCCACGGCTCGCGGCCACACCGTGCCATCCTCGATGTTGGCACCCTTCTCACGCGCGACGCGGATCAGCTCCTCGGCATCCTGGTATTCGGTGTAGTCGATACCACTGCGCTCCAGAATCGCTTCACGCAGGGTCTGGCGCGGCCATGGCGGCGTTACATCGATCGTGTGACCCTGGTACTCAAAGGTGGATCCCCCAAAGATCTGCTCCACGACGTGGTGGATCATGTTCTCAACGTATTCCATCTGCTGTTCGTAGTCGGAATACGCCTCGTACCATTCCATCATCGTGAACTCTGGAGAGTGGTTCCGGTCCATTCCCTCGTTGCGGAAATCCTTGGCGATTTCGTACACCTTCTCGTAACCGCCAACCAGCAAGCGCTTCAAATAGAGCTCATCCGCGATGCGGAGATAGAAGGTCTGGTCAAGGGTGTTGTGATGCGTGGTGAACGGGCGTGCTGCTGCACCACCATAGAGTGGTTGCAGAATCGGCGTCTCCACTTCCATGAATCCGTTGGAATCCATGAAGCGGCGAATTTCCGATACGATCTTTGACCGTAAGGCAAACACCCGGCGTGTTTCCTCATTCGCGATCAGGTCTGCATAACGTTGCCGATAGCGAGTATCAACGTCGGTGAGTCCGTGCCACTTTTCTGGCGGTGCGTTCAGCGCCTTGGAAAGCATGGTGATGGAGTTGACCCGTAACGATACCTCGCCCATGCGCGTGCGGAAGAGTTCACCCTCCGCCCCGACAAAATCGCCGAGATCAAAGAGCTTGAGTACCTGCTGATAGGCGTCCTCGCCGATCTGATCCTTGCGGATGTACAGCTGAATACTGCCGTAACCATCGCGGATATGCGCGAACACGGTTTTACCCATGTGGCGGTAACTGACTATTCGCCCAACCAGCGTGATGCATTGGGTCGAGTGGCCGTTGCCATCGAGGGCTTCGGCAGCTTCCTCGGCCTCAAACAAGGCGATCGCCGCATCATTGGTATGAGTGCGTTCAGCTCGTGTAGGGTAGGGCTCCATGCCGAGTTCACGTAGTTCGTCGACCTTTTGTCGACGGATGTCTTGCAGATCAGATAGCTCCATGCAGATACTCCGATATAGGCGCGTGTGTGGCGAAAACACGAAACGCAGCGGGATGGAATCCCGCCGCGTTTCGACTGTAACAGATTCCGGTATTTATTTGACGTTGATGATTGTGTAGGTGAGGGCACCATCAGGAGTTTCGATGCTGACGGAGTCACCGGCTTTCTTGCCAAGAAGCTGAAGTCCGACCGGCGATTCGTCTGAAATGCGACCATCCATTGCCGAAGACTCTTCCTCATTTACCAGGAGCCAGGTGTCTTCCTCGTCGTCATCATCGGCCTTCACGGTGATGCGGCTGCCGAGGCCGATAGTGCCATCGGCCGAGCCCTCCTCAAGGATATCGGCACGTTTAAGGATGTCCTTAACCTCGCGAATACGCTCTTCAACGTAATAGTATTCTTCCTTGAGATCTTCAAACTCGCTGTTATCAGACACATCGCCTTCAGAACTTGCTTCGGAAATGCGCTGCGAAAGCTCTTTCAGGCGCTCCTGCTGGAGTACGCGAAGCTCTTCGTTCAGCTTGTTGATACCCTCACGGGTAATTTCCAGGCGATCATGCGCCATGATTGAGATCCTTTCGGTAACGAGAATGTGACCGTGCATCGAATTGCCTTAAGGTGTAGAAAAACCCCGCCGTAAAACGGGGCCACTCACCGCAAGCGCAAAGGCGCCACCTCATAAGCGAAAACCGGATGGCATTGCCAGCCGGCTCGTAAGGCGTGTGTACACAGTATAGAGCTATCCCCCCAGACTGGCAACAACATTGCAATAAAATGGCTCATTCTTTGACTGGTTGTCACAGAATGAGGGCTTTGGATTCTTCAACCTCTCATGACATTCCGGCAACATCACTACGCCTCACAGAATTACCTCTTGCACGCATAGGCGTTTCTGTATATGCTTTGGCACAGAGTGTACGTACAGTCTGTGCGCTCGGTGAGGTAGCGTGTTATACGCCATCTCGATCTACGGTAAAGGGAGTGGTGGAAACCACTCGGGGGGAATACCAATATGCGCACACGCACTTCAGCGCTGGCTACGCTGACCACTGCTGTGACGAATCGGCGGAAATTCCTGAAGTCAGTTACCTCGGCGTCTCTCGGACTCCTGGGTGCAACTGCCGGAATCTCTGCCAAAATGGCATCCGCAAACGGCCAGGTAGGCTACGTTGCCGTGCAGGGAGCCGAACTCTTCGTACATCCAACCGATCTCACCGCCATGTTGTACATGGATGAGTGGACGCCGGTCGATGTGCTCTTCGGCCCACACGAGGGCCTGTATCAAATTCGCTATTACGGCACGGATGGATGGATCTGGGCCGATTACCTGTCGCTCGATGGAGCGCCGGCAAGCGCCGGTGGCTATGGAGGTGGCGAATCTGCCCCTGTAGTCGACACCAGCTACTCCGAGCCAGCGGCTTCGAATAGCGGTGAGCACTGGATCGATGTCAATCGTTCCACGGGGCTAACCCGGCTGATGATTGGCAATGAGACGTACGCGTCGTTCTGGGCATCTCTCGGCTGGGAGAATACCGACCACGGCTTCTACGCAACAGCAATCGGAACCTATTACATCTATGGATTCCGATACGAGCTGCACTACACCGCTTACGCCGACAATTACATCACGCACTGGGTTGCATTCGATCCGGAGCGGTACAACGGGTTCCACAGTTACACCAAGGACTCCAGTGGAAACATCGTGCCGAACGGTGCCGGCCGCACCGCCGGATGTGTAGCCCTTGGTCCCGGTGAAATCGATCAGCTCTACGACTTCGCACAGATGAATATGCGTGTGGAAGTGCACTGGTAGGAATGAAGACCGAGACGCTTTCAATCGTCCAGCCGCCGGGGAAGCCGCGCGTAAAGAAAAAGCGCAGAACAGGATGGGTTCTGCGCGTCGTGATGGCAGTGGCGATTATCGCCGCTGCCTCATGGTACGCCGTGCCCCGTGTGAGCGATCTCTTCACCGAAGATGATCCGCTCACCGCGTCGATGATGACAACGGACGATGTCAACCTCCGTGCTGGTCCCGGCACCAACTACGATGTGATCGCTGTAATTCCTGGCGGAACAGAGGTCGCCGCGAACACCGACCCACAGGCCGGATTCCTGCAAGTGCGTTTTGAAGGCACCCGTGGCTGGACATCAGCAACATACCTGCAATCTCCGAACCGGGTAGTCGCACAGTCGCAGACGGTGAGCGCGTTCAATCCGGAGCCTGAGGTCGTCGAGCCTGTCGCTGAACCTGAACCAACACAGGTAGTGATCACGCAACCACCGGAGCCGGAGCCAACGGTCGTACCCACATACGAGCCGATCGTGGCCCAATCAACCCACGTAGATGCTCCGCAGCCAGGCGAAAAATGGATTGATGTGAACCGCACCACACGCATGATCACGCTCTATAACGGCGAGATCGTTGTGGCGCAGTTCGATGGGCTTATCGGCAAGGATCTCTCCGCGGACGGCTATTACAGCACCGCCCTTGGCACCTTCTACGTCCACGTGAAGGAGAAAGCCCTGGTGGAAACCCCGTTCGCCGAAGGAGTCTATCTCACAGATTTCGTGGGGTTCGATCCGCACCGCAGCAATGGATTCCATTCACCCGTACGGGATGAGTTCGGGAACGTTGTAGACACGGGCGGCACCAGCACGCTCGGATGCGTACGCCTCGCCGAGGATGACGCAATTTTCCTGTACAACTTCGCGCACATCGGAATGCGGGTTGTAGTTCACGATTAGGGCTGGGGATTATCCGGCACCACAACATCCACATCGTCTTCAGGATGTGCGTGATGGATGCGATGACGGATCCGCGTGATGATCACACCGGTTCGCGGTGCAAACAGGAAGACGATCCCGAACACAACGGTTGCGGTGAGCACCACGGCCGCTCCACTCGGCACACCTTCGTAGTAACTGATGTAAAGACCAGTCAGGCCGCTAAGTGCACCAATGGAGCTACTCAGCGCAATCATGTGGCGAAGGTTATCCGTCAGCATTCGGGCCGTGGCTGCCGGCGTTACGAGCATCGCCAGAACCAGAATATTCCCCACTGTCTGCAGCGAAATCACGATCGCCATCGCCAGCAGCACCAAAAAGAGCTGGTCGAACCACCACAGGTTGAGTCCGGTCGATCGCGCGAAAACGCGATCAAATGAGATCAACGTGATTTCACGGCGGAAGAGCACCAAAAGCCCGAAAACGATTGCGCCCACAGCAGCAGTCAGTAAAAGGTCATCCCGACTCACCCCGAGAATGGATCCAAACAGGAACGCATTCAGGTCGCGTACATAGCCGCTCTGCAGGCTCATAAGCGCGATACCGAGCGCGAATGACCCCACGAAGAGGACACCGATAGCGGTGTCGTTGTTGATGCGTCCGCTTTGACTCACAACTCCGATGAGCACGGAAACGATGATCGCTGCCACCATTGCGCCAATCAGGAAGTTCCCGCCCATGATGAACGTCACCACTACTCCCGGGAAAATCGCGTGCGCCAGTGCATCCCCCAAAAATGAGTAGCCGCGCAGAATCACGAAGACGCCGATAGCTCCACAGATGATGCCGACCAGCAAAATCGCCATGAACGCATGCTGCATGAATGTGTATTGCCAGGGTTCAGTTAGCCAACTCATGAGGCGGCGGCCTCCTGCAGTGACTCAATCGAAACGAGTGAGCCCCCGAAGGTGCGGGTGAGGTTTACGGCAGTAAACGTTTCTTCTGGTGTACCCTCGGCAACGATTTCGCCGTTCAGCAGCACCGCTGTATCCGCCGTGCGCGCAGCCTGGCCGAGGTCATGCGTGGCATACACAATCGAAAGTCCTTGCGAACGCAGGTTCTCCAGAATCTCCACCAGCATTGTCTGGGTAGGAACATCAACACCGGTAAACGGTTCATCCAGCAGCAGCACCGCACCCCGGTTGAGCAGCGCCCGCGCCAGGAAGACGCGTTGTTGTTGGCCACCGCTCAATGCATCGATCTGCGCATGAGCCAGGTGATCCATACCCACATCGCTCAGGGCGTTCATTGCGGCATCCCTGTCCTTGCGGGCGAAAGGCAACCAGCGTGATCGGGACTTGGCGAGCCCGAGCAGTACGCACTCCAGGACGGAAATCGGAAACTTCCAGTCCACGTCGGATCGCTGCGGAACGTAGGTGATTTCAGGGTGAGGTCCGTTCAGGTCCTGGTTCTCAAAAGCGACAGAACCATGACTGGGCTGAATCATCCCGGCCAGCACCTTCAACAACGTACTCTTGCCCGCACCATTTGGCCCCAGCAGCGCTGTGATCTGGCCACTATGGACGGTCATATTTACATTGCGAAGCGCAGAGCGATTCTCGTAATGCACGCTCATATTCGTGCACATGAGGACGTAGTTAAGAGGATTCATGCCGGAAGATGTCCTTGGTCGTGAAGGTACACGCGGCAGGGCGTGACGCGTGAAACCTATCACTATTGATACTCAGTGTCAATAGATCGGGCTAGCTGGCCTTTTGGCATGCGGGGCAAACGCCGAAGACTTCCAGGGTGTGGTCATTAATGACGAACTCTGTGTCATTCGCCAGCGTGGTAAGAAGCTCTGGAATCGGGCACGACGTGATGGTCACCGTCACCCCGCACCGTTCGCAAAGCAGGTGGTGGCGATGCCCGGGGGCTCCGCTGATATAACTCGGGTGGCCGCCTGGTGTCACAATCCGCGTAAGCACATCCATACTGGCCAACACTTCGAGTGTTCGGTAGACAGTAGCCCGGCCGGGAGCATCCTCAGTGTTGGAAAGTTCGGTGACCAATTGCTCCGCGGTAAACGGGCGGTCGTGGCGGAGAACCGCTTCCACAACTGCAGATCGTGGAGAGGTAAGTCGGTAGCCGTGTTGCTTGAGGCGTTGCTCGATTTCAATCGGGCTGAGGTGAATTTGACTGTGTGTTGATGTCTGCTGCATGGTTCATTCCTGTATCAATACTTCAATCATTGTACGGTGCATTGCGAGCGGACGTCTTTTTGCGACACTATGCCAATCCAGCGGAGTAGAATGAGATGTATATGGGACCATACGTCATCAGGGAGTGCACATGAACAGGTTGATCAAAGTCGCGGGTCGATATGCGTTCGTAACAGCCATTCTGTTTGCGCTTCTGGCTATGCTAATTCCGCAAGCACTTTCCGGAGTTGATGCGCAATCGAGCCGTAGTGCCTATTGGAAGGCATACGATACGGAGATCACCGTCAACGAGGATGGCACGTTCCACGTATCCGAAACCCAGGTGGTCTCGTTCAGGGGCGAGTTCCGGTTCGGTAGTCGGGTCATTCCGACCGACCGGGTCGAAGCCATGCAGAACTTCCAGGTTCACGTTGCAAACAGTGAAGGCGAGGCCACGCAAGAGTTTGAGCAGGTTTCGCGAGACAATGGAGAACCGGGCACGTTCGTACTGCGCGAGCGCAGCGACGAAACCGAAATTGTTTACAACTTCGATCCCACCCGCGGCACTGAAGACCGCGTCATTGTTATTGAATACGACGTAGTCGGCGGACTCCGCGTCTACCCCGATGAAGAGCCCGCCAACCAACAACTGTGGTGGATTGGTGTTCCTTCCGATGTAACCGGCAGTGCCAACGTCGAGAGCGCCACAATCACCTATCACCTGCCGGAAGCCGTTGATCCGCAGGAAACCGTTTGGCAGCCGGACGATGGCCAAACGGAAGATGGTCAAACCTGGGTATGGGAGCGCACAAACCTGGAGTCTGGCAGCCAGTTCGAGGCGCGATTGCAGTTCCCGCCAATCACCACGGCCTCAGTGCCGTCATGGCAGGCGCGTGACGATCAGGCTCGTGAGCGTCAGGCTGAGCAGGAAGACAAGAACGCCGTTGCCGGCACCATTTACCTCGGCACCGGTCTGCTCCTGGCTGTGGGTGGCACCCTCTTCGTGGCACTCCGTTGGTACACCACCGGCCGCGATCCCAAGATCGGCCTGGTTGCGGATATCATCAGCGAACCACCCGACGATTTGCATCCGGGCGCAGCCGGAACCCTCATTGACGAAAAGACGGACACCCGAGACGTTGTCGCCACCCTGGTCGACCTCGGACGGCGCAACATCATCCATATCGCAGACGGTCGCAAGGAAGGCGGATTCGCAGGCTTTGGTGGCAACACCGTCTACGACATCGAACTCCTCTCCCTCGATGAACCGATGGAAGCGTACGAGCGCCAACTGCTGGATGTGATTTTCCCGGGCAAGCTGGAAGTCGGTAGCGTCACAGCCATGCACAAGGCCAACGAGCGCATGGTCCAGCAAGCGAGCAAAATCCACGCCGGTTTCTATGAAGAAGTCGTGGAACACGGCTACTTCGAAAAGCGACCGGATAAGGTTCGCGCCCGGTACAGCTTTATGGGTGTATTTGCGCCAATCATTGCTGTCGTTGTGTGGGCCCTGGTTTCCGGAGTCTATGGCGGGCAGTCTGGCTTCCTGTGGTTCATGGCGTTCGCTGCTGCCTTCGTGTTCTTCCTTGGCTTGTCAGTGAGCCAGGCAATGGTTCGCAAGACCATGAAGGGCGCGGAAGCTGCCGCCAAATGGAATGCGTTCAAACGCTACCTCGAGGATATCGACAAGCACGAGAACCTCGGGGAGAGCCAGGAGATCTTCGAGCGCTACCTGCCATATGCAGTTGCGTTTGGTATCGAAACCAGCTGGGTAACCAAGTTCGAGCGCGCGGGTGCCGACACCCCGCAGTGGTTCGGCGGTGGACCAGTGATTATCCACACCGGCGGTGGCGCATTTGGGGGCGGTCACGGTCATCACGATGGCCGACGTCGATCCGGCGGTTGGGTATTTGGTAATGAGAGCTTCCCGGGAGGCGATTCTGATCAGGGTGGCAGCGGCGGAGGTGGCGGTTGGTCAATACCTGACCTGCAGGGATCCAGCGATGCTGCCGGCCGCGGTCTCACGGGAGCATCTGGCAGCCTGCTGGGCATGCTCGGAACTGCTGCCAAGGTGCTGAGTAACAGCTCTGGCGGCGGTGGTGGAGGCTTCGGCGGCGGAGGCGGCGGCTTCTCCGGCGGCGGTGGATTCGGTGGTGGTGGAGGCGGCGGCGGAAGCAGTAGCTTCGGATGATCCCGCCTCGTCCGACTGTGCTGGGTGTGGAGATCACACCCGGCACACACGCCGATTTACTCAACATCATCCAGCAGCACCTCGCTTCGGGCGAAGGTCTGCTTCATGTTGTCACTGCCAACCCTGAGTATGTGATGACTGCCCGCAATGATCCCGCGTTTGCCGAGGCAATCCGGCACGCAGGGCTCGTCACGGTTGATGGGGCAGGCCTGGCGATCGCCGTGCGGCTGCTCCACCCGGACGTCATCTCCGGGCGATATACCGGAGTGATGCTCACACCGGATATCGCCCAGCTTTCTGCTGAAAGAGGTGAGCGGGTATTTCTGCTTGGAGCAGGACCAGGTGTAGCCGATGAAGCCGCAGGGGTTTTGCGCGAAAGATACCCCGGTGCGAACTTCGTCGGTACCTGGTCTAACGGATCACCGCGTCCCGAGCATGACGACGAGGCCATTCGGCGCATCCAGGAATCGGGTGCCACGATCGTTTTGGTCGCATATGGTGCTCCCGCACAGATCCACTGGATCCAGCGCAATCACGCTGCGCTCGAAGCGGCCGGGGTAAAACTCGTGGCCGGCATTGGTGGCGCCCTCGATTACATCTCCGGGCACACGCCATGGGCGCCGCCGTTCGTTCGACGATTGGGGCTTGAATGGCTTTATCGCCTCGTCCGCGAGCCCTGGCGCTGGCGTCGACAACTGGTGCTGCCACATTTCGCCGCGCTGGTGATACTGGAGTTCATCAGTTCGAAGCTGCGACGTGGCGTAGAATAGCCAATTAGTTGTCGGAGAATCCGGCTGGAACCGCCTCGGACTCGCTTGCATGGAATTTTCCTCGGGACCCGTTCCCTGTACATATCATCCCGATGTGCTTACCGGATTGCGTTGCAACCGGTGCGGCAAGCCGATCTGTCCGCTGGATGCCGTGCGAACCGATGTTGGTAGCCGCTGCCCCGAATGCGCCGGTGTGCGCGCACCCGGCACAATTCGAACCGGGACAGACTCGCTGCTGAAGGCTATTTTGGGCGGACTCCTCGTTGCCGTGGTCATCGCGGTATTGTGGCGATTCTTTCCGGCCTGGCAGTTCTATCTCTCGCTCGCCATGGGCTTCGGTGTGGTCGAAACGGTTGCCTGGGCGACGAACAACAAGCGCGGAACCGACCTGCAACTGACGTCCATAGCCATCATCACGGTGGGATTCTTGCTCAGCCGCGTGCTCCTGGCAGACCGGTACGGCATCACATTTGAGCATCTCAACAACATGTCACCGGTAGTCTCCAGGTTTCTTCAGCTCCAGGCGATACCCGACCTTCTCTTTCTCGCCCTCGCATACCTGATTGCCTGGGTGCGATTCCGGTGAGCGATTCGGTCGCGCAACCGCGAAAAACCGGCGGAATCGCCATCGCAGCGCTCATCCTCATGCTCGGGAACGT
>CAZYDY010000002.1:0-20331 GCA_964646245.1 uncultured Sphaerobacteraceae bacterium | reverse complement strand
GTGACGAGAAGTGAGGTTGGCAATCTCCTGCCGCAATCGGGAGATATGTCGGGCGATCGCAGCGTTGGCCAGCGACTGGTTATGCCACAGCGCTACCGTCTTGCTGGTTCGCAACGAGATAACACGCGTCCGCAGTTGGTGACATTCATCTTCCAGCCGGGCGAGCTCTCGGCGATGCCAGGCCAAACGATGGGCAACCACGCTCATCAAATGACCACTAACCAGGTCTTTCACATCGGCACCTATTTCCCGCATCGCATGAAGGTCTCGCAATTGCCACGCGTGGTTGATACGCAGCATCACTTCCTGGCGGAAGGTGCGTTCAGCTTCATCTTCGGTAAGGTCCGGGTGAAAGGTTTTCGCCAACTGCCGATAAAGTGAGCGAAGCTCCTCGGCTTCCGCCCTGTTCTCCGGCGTCGAGTCCGGCTCTGGCTCATCAACCCAGTTTTCGCCCGTGGTAAACCAGCCATCGCCTGACGTTGTAGCGTGCGACACCTCGTCATCAAACCACGCTTCTGGCACATCCACACCGCACAATTCGCCAATGGAGCGCAACTCATCCGGCGTAAACACTGCGGACATGTGACCATCCGGATCGGCAATCAACCGGGCATGAAGCCGGGCAGTGTAGCGTTCAAGCTCGTTGCAGATGTGTCGCAGGCGATCCCGCTCGGAGGCAAGCGTTCCCGATTGCGCCGCTACACGCTGCTCAAAAGCGGTAAACGCATCCTCCAAAGGAGCAAGCTGACGCTGGAGTTCGCCAAGCTCGGCCTTCTTCCATGCAATCTGCATGCTCACCAGCGCGACTTCTACTTCTTCGATTGTTGTGATGGGTACAAGATGCATAGTGGCTGGTTATATCTGCTATCAGCGACAAAGTGGGACGTACCAACGCCGGTCACGTACCATATCTTAAGTATACGGCGGCGGTCCAATACCACCGTTCAGCAGTCCAGCGGGAGCAGTACATGATTGCAGGTCATATTGGTGCGGCGGCGGGTGCAAAACGATGGGCACCCAATGTTCCACTGTGGGCGATGCTCGTAGCATCGTTCCTTATCGATATCGTCTTCGGCATTCTCTGGATATTCGGGATAGAGGAGATCTCTGACCTGCCCGGAACCGATGGCGGCTACGCCAATATGGCGTTTGATGTGGATTGGTCTCACTCGTTCTTCGGCACACTCTTCCTCTGCCTTATCGTGCTGATCTTCGCCGGTCGCAAATGGGGCGCCCGAGGCGGATTTGTCCTGAGTTGTGTGGTGTTTAGCCACTGGTTCCTGGATATGATGGTGCACCGCATGGATATGCCCATCATGCCCGGCAACTTCGGCACCACACCAAGAATCGGCCTGGGAATGTGGGATTTCCCGGTAGCCACAATGATCTTCGAACTGCTCCTGGTCGCTGCGGGTGCGTACATCTGGTACAGCAGCCCGGATGCAGGCTCAAAGGCAAGGCGCGCAGCTATCATCACCGGAATCGTTGGTGTGCTCGTACTCGCTGCCGACTTCACGCTCTAAACCAATACAAAAGAGCGAACGGCGGGGATAGCAATCCCCGCCGTTTGCATCCCTGCTATTGAACTACTGATCTCAGCGATCTTGCATCACAGTTGATCCGGCTGCATTCCTCCGGAACCTCTCGGTTGCCGGAGCCAGCACCGCGGCAACTGCACAGAGAATCGCAACGATAATCATGATGCTCTGCATCGAGGTTCCTTCTGCAATCCAGCCCAATATCGGTGGACCAGCCAGGAAACCCGTATAACCAACCGTTGCCGTACCAGCCACAGCACGTCCTCGTGGCAGGGTCGGGTGATTCCCCGCCGCCGAAAACACCAGCGGATAGACCACCGAAAGCCCCAGCCCCACGGCCACAAACCCAACCATCATGCTCCAAGGCTGGTCAATAAACGTCGCGATACCAAGTCCAACGGCAGCGAGCGTGCCACTACGGCGAATCAGCTTCGCCGACCCCCACATCTGCACAAACCGGTCTCCCTGAAACCGACCAGTAAGCATGGCAAGGCTAAACGTGGCGTACCCGAGCGCAGCAAATTGTTCACTGGTGTGCAGGTGAGAATTCAGGTACAACGCGCTCCAGCTATTCATCGCCCCTTCACCGACCGCGGTGCACAGCGCGATCAAACCGAGTAGCCAAAGGGATCGATGTGGGAATGAGAAAATAGGCGCCGGCTCGGCGCTCGTGTTACTGGAAGAATCTGGCACCAAATACTGTCGCAGCCAAAGCACGCCACCGATATTGATAATCGCGAGCAGGGTGAAGTGGCCAAACGGATCGATATTCTGCCACGCCATAAAAGCGCCGATACCCGCCCCCGCAAACCCACCAAGGCTGAAGAAGCCGTGGAGAGAATTAATGATGCTGCGCCCGGCGCGAGCCTCTATCTCAATCCCCTGCGCGTTCATCGCCAGGTCAAGGCCGCCGTTCCCTATCCCGAAAATCACCAGGCCCAGCATCAGCGCCCAGGCATTGGGCATAAGCCCCAATAGCGGCAGTGCAGCGAAGAAAAGTAATCCAAATGCGAGGGTGGTTCTGGCCGATCCAATCGTATCGATAAGCCGGCCAGAGATTCCAAACGAAATAAACGCACCGATAGCGATGCCCATCATCACGGTGCCAACGCCGCCGGTACTCATCCCGAGTTCGCGAACAATGGCCGGCACCCGACTCACCCACGCAGAGAGCGTGAGTCCGTTCAACAGGAAGATCGTCGAAATCGCGATCCTGGCACGGTCGACGTTCAGGTCATCTATCCAAATTGTTCTGATCGCGCCATCGCACTAATCAGGTTCATAATCAATTGGGCTACCAGTTTGGAGGTAAGTCCACTCGGGTCCAGGTCGGGAATGAAGGATGAAAAGTGCGCGGCAATAACCTGGCCCCGTCTCGCAGCTCCCTGCAGCAGGTCAGTTGTCTGCCAGTAATCAAGCCCGCCGAATGCAGGTGCTCCGGCTCCGGCGGCAATAGCGAGATCCATCACATCAACATCAAAATGGATATAGATGTTGTCGCTGTGCGGCAGCGTCTCCGCTACCTCCCGACCTCCCCGCTCATAGATTTCCCGGGCAGTGATAAATCGATTTCCGTACGCTTCTGCATCCTGCACGTCCTGGGGCCGCGCGCTACCAACGCCTCGCAAACCGAGATGAGTGGCGTTCCCCATGTGGTCCATCTCCGATGCACGGCGCTGTGAGCTGCTCCAGCCATCGTTGAGCCCCTCAACTTCATCGCGAAAATCGAGATGTGCGTCAAAATGAACAATGGCCACATCGGAGCTCGCATCCAGCCCTCGCATTATCGGTGTCGATGTACCATCGTTGCCGCCAAGCGTGATCACGCTCGCGCCCTTGCTACGGATGAGCCGTACGGCTTCTTCAACTTTGGCGTGATTCTCGGACCCGCCATCCGGTTCGCCGACGACATCCCCACAATCAACAATACGAATCGGGCGACCATTCAGCATGGTACCGCCGAGATCGAAATCGTAATGCTCAAGGAACTTGCCGAATTTCTGCGAGTGTTCACGCACCGATGTCGCACCATCTGAATAGCGCGGGCGCTCCGTGTACGAAGGGTAGATAACGCCATACGGAGTGCCAATAATAGCGATATCGGCTTCAAGTGCATCGAGATCATCGCAACGATCACTACCGGCAAACGTTGGCTGATCGGCGGGAACTGGTGTCGTCAGGTGGCTCACAAAGTATCTCCTTTAGTCGGATTCATACTATCAACGCGGGCATGTCCGGGCAAACCAACGCGTGTGGGGTTGAGTCGCGTCAGCACGAAAACGCCAAGCAGTACAACCGAGGCTGCACCAATCGCGGCGCGCAAGGACACAATATCGGCGATACCGCCGATAACCAGGGGACCGACCAGGAAGCCGATAAATCCAATGCTGGCTACCGTGGCTACTGCGGAGGCGCGCGAAACACCGGGGATATCATTGGCGCGTCGGTAAGTCACCGGCACAACTACAGAAAGTCCAAGCCCCATTAACGTATACCCGAGAATCACAGCCCACGACTGATTGATGATCATCCCCGCCCCTACCCCGAATGCGGCAATGATCGATCCCGTCATCAACGTACGATCCACACCCACCCGCGCAATGACGGTATCTCCCATAAGCCTTCCAACAGCCGTTGCGATAGCGAAGGCAGTATAGGCGAAGCTCCCAATGGCCGGGCTGGCACCCAGCGAATCGCGCAGGTAAATGGCAGCCCAGTTATTGATCGTTTCCTCACCGAGTGCCACACAGATAATCATCAACCCAAGTGGCCACAGCGCCTTCGGTGGCAACGAAGGCAACCGTCGAGATTTCGGCGTAGTACTGGCTGGCAACACATCGTCCGCCAGCATGCTGGCCGTTGCGAGAACAGTGAGTGGAATAGCAATGGTCCCGATCACCGCAAACTGGTGTGAGATTGCTACCCCTGCCTGCGCGAGCAGGCCACTGGAAAGCGACCCCGCCAGGGCGCCGACGCTAAACAATCCGTAGAGTGCGCTCATGATCGGGCGATACGTTCGACGCTCAACCACTGCCCCTTGCACCGATGTGCTGATATCAAACCCACCGGTCAGCATCCCGAACACGAACATTCCGATCGCGAATTGGGTAGAGCCAGGAGCAAGGCTCAGCACGACGACAATAAGTCCGAACGGAAGCGCAAAAAGGGCATGCGTTCGTGGAGATCCAATCCGGGCAATCAGCCTGGCGGCTATCGTAAACGCCACCATATTCCCAAGCGCAAACAGGAAGAAGATAAACCCGAGCTGCGCCGGATTTACGTTCACATTCTCAACAGCACCAGGAATACGCGGATACCAGCTGCCCTGCACGAATCCACGCAGGAGAAAAGCAATTGCGATGGCAGATCGCGGTGAAATGCGTGGGACAAAGCTGGGCATATGAAATCGATATCTACCTATATAAGGGATTCAGCGCATCTGCGAGGAATCTCACCCGCACACAGCCGAATGGTATATCGCCTCGCGGCGGTAAACAATTGCGTTATCTGCGCCCTTACGCACATGAATGTCCGCTAGTCATGTATATCCGTAACAGGTTCGTTACGATTTCCACCGGTTAAGCACCTCGCCGATGCGTATAGTTAATAGGCGCATATGCTCACATCGATGTTTCACCTTTCTCGGCAGTACCCGGTTTCAGTTCTCGGTTCAGTTCAGTCGCTTTTTCGGTTTTCTCATTCGGTGTTTCGGATCAAACGGTGAGTCATGCTCCCGCTCTTTGCAACGTCTTCACCTCCGATGGTTTCTACGGGAAACAAACAACCGGACCTTTCGGCCCGGTTGGTATCGGAATGGCGGTTCCCAATCCAGCCATTGGAAACCGCTCTGGTGATCTGGTTATACCGGAACGATCTGATCGTCCAGTTTCTTCGAGCGGGTGGTGATAACTTCTGGTGCATCGGCGCCAACAATGACGGTGTCATCGTGCCTGAAACCGCCTACACCCATGATGTATATACCCGGCTCGGATGAATATACCTCGCGTTCCTTGAACGGTCTATGGTTGAATGGCATGTCTTCAGGGAACTCGTGTCCGGCAATACCCATCCCGTGCCCGGTTCGGTGGTTGATGTACTCGCCAAAGCCGGCCTTTTCGTACACCGCCTGGGCAGCAGCATCCGCACTGGAAACGGGATTACCGGCAATCATCTGGGCAGCACCCGCTTCGCATGCTTCTGTGGCGGCTTCGAATGCGCGGATCTGGATATCGTCCTTCGGTTTGCCCACAAAGAGCGTGCGCTCGTTCTCAACAACAAGGCCGTTGAGCCGGGCGATGATGATATTCACCACACCAGTACCGACCTCAAACGCCTCAGCAGCTTCGGCACCGGAACCATGCGGCGCAGATGACCACGATCCACCGGAGGAGATGAGTCGCACTTCAACCTTCTCATGCGGGAAGCGGCGAGCCCCCTCCTCCATCATGAGGCTGGCGATGCGCAGGTCAAACGCCTTCACATTCATGCCGGGCTCAAGAAGCTCCATGTACCTGTCCTGCGCCCAGTCTGTGAGGGCGGCAGCATCGCGCATGATATCGAGCTCTTCGGGATACTTCACCTCCCGCATTTCCACCAGGTAGCGGGTGGCATCTTCCCACTGCATATGTGGCATGGCGATGCGCATGAGCTTGTGCGGCGCACCTTCCACCGCAATGGTGCCGCGGGTGATACCGCGCTCGGCAAGCCGGGTTGCAACGATTTCGCCGAACTGCTCGCGAGTGTATGTCCGGTTAATACTGGTGAGGTGCTCCTGGTAGATGGTGTAGTCCTTAACGAACAGCGTACCGCGATCCTCCGAGAACTTAAGGTGATTGGTAGAAAGCTCGTTCATCACCATGAACGGCTCACCGTTCGCCGGAAACACAGCGGCAACCGGACGCTCCCACGGTTCCACATCCAGGTGAAACCCGGTGGTCATGTAGAAGTTCATCGGTGTGGTAACGACAAGTGCTTGATATCCCTGTTCAGCGAGCCAGGTCTGGATGCGCTGACCGCGGTCAGCAAACACGTGTTGCGGAACGAAAGCCATTGGGGTTCCTTTCTCCGGATTCAGGTATCACGAGATGTTGACCACACCTTATGGCCAACATCGCAAACTGGCAAGCGTCTATCCCTTTACGGCTCCAACGGTGAAACCCTTGACGAATTTATCCAGGAACATGTTGTAAATAAACGCAACCGGGAAGGCGATCACAGCCGCTGCAGCCATGAGGGATTGCCAGAAATAGGCATCTCCGCGAATCAGCTCTGTGAACACACCAACACTGATCGTCTTCTCTCCCGAACTCTGCACGAACGCCAGGGAGTACACGAACTCATGCATGGTCAACGTAAAGGTGAAGATCACCACGGTCAGGATGCCCGGCATCAGAATCGGGATCACGGTCTTCCAGATCGCCTGCAGCCTGGTGTAGCCATCGATAAGCGCCTGTTCCTCAATCTCCCAGGGGAAACTGCGGAGGAAGCCCATCAGCAGCCAGGTACAGAAAGGAACAGTAAACGTTGGATAAACAATCACCATCGCGTACTTACTGTTTTGCAACCCCAGGTCCGCCACGATCCCGGTCATCGGGATAAACAGCAGCGTTGGCGGCACCATGTACACGAGGAAAATCATCATGCCCAGGCTCTCACCCCAGCGCGAACTCAATCGCACCAGGCTATACGCCGCTGGCACAACAAGTAACACCGTGATGACCACCACCAGACTCGCGACAATGAGTGTGTTCAACACGAACGTCGGGAAGTTGGTCTGGTTCCAGAGCAAGTCCAGGTTGCCTAACGTCGGAGGGTCGTTGTACAGGAACGGGTTGTTGTTGGGATTGTAGAGGTCCTCATTGGTCTTGAATACGGTGAGAACCATCCAGAAGAATGGGAGTGCCGCGAACAACGCGAAGCCCGTGGCAAGGGTATAAAGAAGCCCTCTTCCGGCTATTCGCTTCATTCGGTAAGACTGCTCGCCTTCCGGATGTTTGATGGTATCAGTCATTGGATCCTCGACGTGCGAGCTTCAGCATGGCAATAGCAAATGCGATCAGCACCGGCATCATAAAGAGGGCGATAGCAGCACCCTGGGCAAGGCTTCCGCCCTGAATGCCCTTGAAGTACGCCCAACTGGAGATCATCTGGGTGTCGTTTACCGGACCACCACGTGTGAGCACCAGCGGCACCGTGAGATCGGTGAACGTAAAGATCATGCTGAACAGCATGGCAATCGCCATAATTGGAAGCAGCAGCGGCAGGCGAATGTACCAGAGCTTTCGCCAGAATCCGGCGCCATCCATATCGGCGGCTTCGTTGATGTCATTAGGAATTGAGGTCAGTCCGCCAATCAGGATCACGGTGGCCAGTGGCAACGTACGCCAAATGTGAATCATCATCACCGCGCCTTGTGCCAACTCGGTTTCACCGAGGTAGTACATATTTCGGAACGGTCCCCACGGGTTTCCCGGTCCCAACAAACCGACTTCCCGCAGCACGTAATCGATCGGGCTATACACGCCGTCCAGCAACCAGAACCACCCGAGCACGGAGAGCGCAATCGGCGTTGTCCATGGCAGCATCACGAGGAAGCGGAAGATCTTCTTGCCTGGAAAATCCATAATCAGGATCTGCGCCAGGACATTGGCGAAGATCACTACAAAGAACTGCGATCCCAACGTAAACACAAAGGTATTACGCAGCGCTTTGGTAAAGACGCCGTCGTTCCAGACACTTTTGAAGTTACGGAACCCGACAAAATCGCTCCAACTGTCAATACGAGGGTCACCAGCGGTCACATTCGAGAATGCGTACAGTATGGCCAGCACAAGCGGAACACCCACAAGCAGCACGATGTACAGCACCGCAGGTGCCAGCATCATGGGGCCAAGTACGCGTTCGCTTTCCAGCCAGTACCGCTTCGGCCGAGGTTGGGCGGTACTCACGATTCCACCCCATCATCTGCGAGGCTCACGCCAGCGAGCGCGGCCTTCGTGTCCTTTACCGCATCACCCGATGCCGCATCGAAAAGGCGCAGCGAATGGTTCGGAATCATCACGTCCAGCGATCCGCCATCTGCGACATCCATCGGGTAACTGGCTGGCAGGCGACTGACCGCACGGGTGCCCTTAATTTCTCCATAGATCAGTTTCTCGGAACCAAGGTACTCCAACCGGATGTTATCCAGCGTGAACTCGAGTCCATCCACGGGATCGAATGAAGCATCTCGTGGAGACAAAGACTCCGGACGGAAGCCGATAAGCCGGTCCCCATCAGCCACCAGGTTCATAGGCGGGGAACCGAGGAAGGTAGCGACAAACGTATTGGCCGGCTCCTCATAGATCTCGTGCGGTGTGCCGATTTGCTGCAATTCACCGTGATTCAGCACCGCAATACGGTGTCCCATGCCCATGGCTTCCACCTGGTCATGTGTCACGTAGATCGTGGTTGTGCCAATATCACGCTGGAACATTTGCAGTTCATCGCGAGCACTCGCACGACGCTGGGCATCAAGGTTCGAGAGAGGCTCATCCAGCAGGAATACATCGGGCTCGCGCACAAGCGCTCGTGCAAGCGCAACACGCTGGCGTTGTCCACCAGAAAGTTGACCGGGACGTCGTTTGAGCAGCATATCGATACCGAGAATGCTACTTGCCCACTGGATTTTCTTTTCCTGTTCTTCTTTGGAGAACTTCGCCGCCTTTAATGGAAATGCAATATTTTGTCGCACGGTCATATGCGGATACAGGGCGTAACTCTGGAACACCATGGCTATGCTGCGCGCGCGAGGCGGCAGGTTATTAACTATGGTGTTGCCGATCAAAATCTGACCCGAACTGGGATTTTCGAGGCCGCCAATCATACGCAGCAAAGTCGATTTGCCGCATCCCGATGGCCCTAGCAGAACGAGGAACTCTCCGTCTGCCGTCATGATATTGATGTCGTTGACAGCGGTAACCTCGTCACTGAATTTTTTAACCAGGTTCCGGATTTCTACTGTGGCCATGAAGCGTTTATTCCTGTGACACGATGGGCACTTCGTTTTAGAACGAAGTGCCCATATACATACATGACGATGTTACGAAGCTAGGATCCGCCGCCCATCAGGCCGCGTTCTCGCCACGTCTCTGCGCTCTGGTTGAGCAGTTCTTCAGCTTCGGCAACGGCATCGGCGGCGGTCATTTCATCGCGCGCGGCCTTGGCCATCATGTTGCTGAGAATGAACGTGGTCTGCGCCTCACCCGCCATGGCATTGGCCGGTCCTGGCCAACCGAGGTTCACGGTCCAGGTATCGGCATCCGCCATTACATTCATCTTGTCTGCCGGTTCGGATCCAAACGGATCGCTCTCAAGCGCATCAAAGAGTCCTGGTGTGGTCTCCGTGAAGGTCGGGAAGTTGTAGAGCTGCGAGGCCATAAGACCGGCTTCGTAGTTCTCCAGCAGGTGGAAGAGGAATGCCTTTGCGGTATCCGGATGCTCGGCGTGATTCGGAATCTGATAGCCCATTGCGGCGTGTGCGTGCGCAAGGGCGCGTTCCTCACCGGCCGGCCCGACCAGCGGCTTGCCAAGGTAGATATCCAACGCAACTTCCGGCTGGGTATCCTGTGCAGTGCGATACGCCGAAATGGAGTTCAGGATGTAGCTCGCCTGACCGGCTGCGAGCAGCTGGTTATTGGACGCAGCATTCCAGCTGAACACTTCCGGGGTCATGGCGCTGGTGAAGAGTTCCTTCATGAACTCAACGGCCGCAACGGTTTCTTCAGAGTTAATAGTGACGTTTTCATTCTCGTCCTGGATGGCACCACCGAACGCCCAGATAAGGGCCTGCGCGGCCATCTGGGAGTCGATTTCCTGGCTCATGCCAAGGCCCATCTGCACGCCTTGCTCGTTCCAAATCTGGGTGCCGCCCTCAAGCAGTTCGTCCAGTGTGGTCGGGCCATCGGGGAGGTCAATACCTTCCCACAGGGATTTGCGATAGTTAGCCGGGTCTGGAGCGTAACCGTGCACAAACGAGAAATACTTGTCTGTGGTGGGGTTATAGCTGTTGAGCTTGCAGCTCTCTACAGCATCGCCGTACATGGATTCGGCCTGCTCCCAGACATCACGGAGATCCATGACCGACTCTTCGAACTGCGCCAGCGGAGCAATGTGTTCAACAAGGTCGTGGCCGCTACCGGCTGAGACTTCGGCCGCCATTGCTGCCGGAATATCGGCGGTGTTGACCTGATCCAGCGTGACTTCCACGCCGTTGGCTTCGCCCCATTCCTGACAAAAGTCCTGGAACCAGGTGTCATAGGTTGGCACAAAGTGCTGCCACTGCAAGATTTTGAGCGAGGTGCCAGAGACATCAACAACCGGGGTGGATTGCTTCATGGCACGGCGGCCGTCCTCAAAGCGGAAGCCATTGGCGGCGAACGCTTCTGCCCTCGAGATTGCGGCGGCACTCAGCCCAATGGCGGATGCTCGCTTGAGAAAATCTCGACGGCCAAACTGGGAACGCGACTTTCCTACACGGTACATAACGGAGACTCCTTCTGTGGTGTGGAATCGTTCGGCGCCGTTGCCGGGACAATAAAATTGTGAGACCTTGTGACGTTTATACTACACAACTTTGAAAAGGGGAACAGGAGAAGAGGGTCACCTTTCCAAACAGGACATAAACGGCGCCAAGTTTCCTGCTTGCGTTCTCTAGCGATTGCGGATGCGGGGGTCGAGCGTATCTCGGAGCCAGTCCCCCGTGATATTTACGGCCAGGGCAACCAGGGCCAACATAAGCCCGGGCAAGGTGATCAGCCACCAGGCGGAGAGGATGAACTGCAATCCTTCACTCACCATGCTGCCCCATGCAGGAGTCGGTGGTTGTACTCCAAATCCAAGGAAGCTGATGCTGGCCTCGGCGATGATAAAGCGTGCAACCTGCAGTGTACCGATGACGATCAGCGGTGTAGTGATGTTGGGCAGAATGTGCCGGAAGAGCACCACCCACTCGCGAGCGCCCATCAGGTGCGCCGCCTGGATATACTCCCGCTCACGCACGATGAGCGTTTCACCGCGGGCGATTCGGGCGTATTCGATCCAACCAACAATCACGAGCGTGATGAGGATATTGCGAAGTCCCAGCCCGAGAATGGCATTGATCACCAGCGCCAGCAGGATGAACGGGAAGGAAAGCTGCACGTCCACCAATCGCATGAGAATGGCATCGAACCAGCCACCGAAGTACCCGGCCACCATCCCGATCGGGATTCCGATGAGCAACGCAAAAAAGACGGTCCCGAACCCGACGATGAGCGAGATACGTGAGCCGAGCATGAGACGCCCGAACACATCACGACCGAGTTGATCGGTACCGGCAATGTGACCATCGGTCAGCGGCGGTAAGAGGCGTGAGCCAAAATCGGGACTGTTAATGTTATCGGGCACGAACAGATCGGCGGTAATCGCGACAACCACGATGAGAAGCAGGAAGATGACGGATCCTGTTGCCCACTTGTCCCTGAGCAGTGGTCGGAGCCGTGTTTTCCATGTCTTGCGATTGAGCAACGCGAGGTCACTCCGCTGTGCTGCAGTTGAAAGGCTCATCTAATTCAACCTCACAGTTGGATTCACCCATCCATACGCCAGGTCAGCGATGAGATTGCACAGGGTGTACATAGCGGCAAACAGCACAACGGCCGCCGTTACAACGGCGAAATCACGATTCAACAGCGATTGCACCATCACGCGACCCATGCCCGGCCAGGCGAAGACCTGCTCCACCACCACCGCACCAGCGATGAGGTTGCCGACTTCAAGACCAGTCATGGTGATGAGCGAGACGCTGGCGTTCTTAAAGGCATGTCGCCACAAGATCAGGTTTTGGCCGAGGCCCTTGGCACGAGCGGTTCGGATGTAATCCTGCCCGAGAACATCGAGGAACGTGGATCGGGTGAGCCGGGCATACCTCGCCATACTGAACGCGGAGAGCGTCACAGCGGGCATGATCAGGTGCTCCAGCCCTCCCCTGCCGCTGGTGGGTAACCATCCGAGCCGCACGGAGAAGAACATCATGAGAATCACGCCGAGCCAGAAACCCGGTACCGCCTGACCAAGCACGGAAACCAGCCGGGCGAATTTATCCCAGCCAGAGCCGTGCTTCACGGCAGAGAGGATGCCCAACGGAATCCCGATGATCACCGAGATCGCCAGGGCCGTAATCCCTAACTGAAGTGTTGCTGGCAGTCGCTCAATAACCACATCCATGGCGGGCCTGCGCTCGCGCGAAGAGTTACCGAAATCGAGTTGAACGGCATCCTGCATGAATCTTCCGTACTGAACCAGCAGGGGATCATTGAACCCCATTCGTTCACGGATGGCTTCTATATCCTGTCGTGATGTGTCCATTGGAGCAAAGAGCAGCACAGGATCGCCTGACAGCCGTAACAGGAAGAATACGGCTGTCAGTGCGAGAAGAATCACGAGAATACCGGAGAGCACGCGCGCTATGACATATCTTTTCACTTAATGATCTCCGGCGCATGAATTGGCAGTTAGGCTCCGCTTGCTTCGCCCATCCACAGTCGCTCGTCTGGTCGCGGTTCCCATGCAACTTCATTGGCTACGCCGTAGCTATCATGTTGCTGCCACAGGAAGAGCCAGCCGGCTTCATCGTAAACATCCTGCTGGATCTCGTCCCAGAGCGCGAGGCGCGCTTCCTGATCGACCGTGATACTGGCTTCGTCGATCTTGGCCTCGATTTCTTCGTCCGCGAATCCACTGTACGTGGAATCACCTACGAAGAGATACGCGAGAGTACCGAAGGCATCGAGCGCCGGGCCCCAGCCAAGGAAGAACATATCGCCGGTTTGGCGGTTCACGATCTTGTCCAGGTGCGTACCCCACTCGTTGTACTGAACATTGACAGTGATGCCGATATCACCCAGCGAGGCAGCGATTGCCATGGCGGCGTCGGAATCCATGGGGTAGCGACCTTGCGGTGCATCCATCGTTATCTCCAGCTCGCCAGGCCCGTACCCGGCCTCGGCAAGCAATTCCCGAGCGAGATCTGGATCATACGCATACGGAACGATGTCTGTATTGCGCTCCGGGTTGATCTCGGAAAGGCTGCCCGCCATGCGTGTGGCGTGTCCCTGGAAGATGCCGGCAATAATGCCTTCTACATCCACACCGTGGTTGATGGCCTTGCGCAGGGGAAGATTGTCGTAAAACACACTATCTTCGCGATTTGTCACAAACGCTACGTAGTTCACGCGCGATGACGGAATCGACTTAATGGAAGCAAAGCCACTTTCTTCGACGTTGGGGAAGGAGTCGACCGGCACATCCTTCACGATGTGGAGCTCACCAGCCAACAGCGCAGCCAGGCGGGTGGCGAACTCTGGCATCGTGCGGAACTCGACTTCATTGATAAGGACATCAAAAGCCCAGTAATCCGGATTGGCAGCAAGACGTATGTATTCGCCACGTAGCCACTCGGTCATCGTATACGGGCCGGTTCCGGATGGATTTTCCTTATACGCATCCCAGCCGATTTCCTCAATCATCACAGAGTCGACCGGGTAGACCTCGGCAATTCGGTCATAGATGAGCGGGAACGGCTCTTCCGTCACAATCTGAATGGTCTTGTCATCCAGGATTTCAATGGACGTAAAGGGGCTCCAGCGTTCCAGATAGTGACTTTCGTTAGCAGGATCGAGGGCGTAATCGAATGCAGCCTTAATGTCGTTGACTGTCATGGGGTTACCGCTGTGGAATGTCACATTCTCCGCAACGATGTTGAGGTTCCAGGTGAGGTCGTCGATATTCTCAACTTCACAAATCCAGGGCATGTACCGGAACTCATCATCCTTGTTTCGGAAGATGAGTGAATCGAACATGTGATAGGTAATGACCCCGGTGGGACCATCCACAATGTCGTTCGGAATAAGGGTGAGCGGATCGGAGCCGACGCCAAGGGCGACGCGCTCCAGCTCATTACCTTGTGCAGAAACGGAGACCGCACCCATGGCATTCATGCCCGCGAGCATGCCATAGGAAAGCGGCAGCGAGCCGGCGATCTTCGCGAGTTGACGGCGAGAAAGATGAGCGCTCATGGAATCTCCTCTCTTGCCTGTTGGCAAGGGTGTATACGAAACACAAATCCAGAGAGGCGGGTAGCCGAAAAGCCCTGCCGGACAACTCGCCGCATGCTGCATACATTCGTCACTGAAGTACACGGAGATTATAGCAATCGACCGGGCGGGCGACAATTGATTGCCAACAGGGACGTTAACAATTCACGAACGGAGTGTCCGTACTTTGCTGGATTGATCCCCTGCGGCGGCTCAAGACGTATGTGTGGCCGAGTACTGCCATCTTAAATATCTACAAGTTGATGTTCACACAACATTCCGAACCGATATCACCATCTGATGATCATTAGTTTGTTAGGCGGAAAGTTTGTGAAGAACGGAACAATCTCATAGATAGTGCGGTTTTCTCTTGCGAGAAGTTAAGTTTGTGCACACCGAATATCTCGTATCCGTGATATGCTTAGAAACAGATATTGAAGGGGTTGCCCTTCGACGTCCGCGCATGGTGCCGGACGAAATCATCATTCTCGCGAAGGTTCACACTGCTGCTTTGCGAGGATGAACGCGCACCCACGAAATGGGAAGGGAATATGAGCGACCTACAAGCTTTTTACGGACCAAATGCCGGTTATGTCCTGGAACAGTACGACCGGTACCTCTCCGACCCCGAGGCGGTGTCTACAGAATTCCACGAATTCTTTTCTTCATTTGATCCATCTACACTCGAAGCCGCTGCATCTGGAGCCGAATCCCCGGCCGTGATGGCGGCTGCTCCGCGTGAAGATCAAATTGAAAAGATCGTTGCTGCAGTCACCCTCGCCACGGGCATCCGGGAATACGGCCACCTGGCTGTTCCGCTGGATCCGATCGGCACACCTCCTCCGGGGGCACCGGAAATCGAGAACAGCACATACGGGATCACCGATGATGATCTCCGTAACATTCCGGCGTCTGCCGTCGGAGGCATGGCTGCCGTTGGCGCTGCCAACGCTTACGAAGCCATGACGAAACTTCGCCACCGCTACACCACACGCATGGGCTTCGACTTTGACCAGGTACAGATCGCTGAAGAGCGTGAGTGGCTGGAAGGCGCCGCCGAAAGCGGTGAGTTTGATTATGAACTCGACGATGACCAGAAAAGAGCACTGCTCAAACGCCTCACCAAAGTGGAGGGCTTTGAGCAGTTCGTCCACAAAACATACCCAGGCGTAAAGCGATTCTCGATCGAGGGACTCGACATGGTTGTGCCCATGCTCGACCTGGTCATCGATAACGCCGCCGAAGCCGGAGCCCGCGAGGTTCTGCTTGGTATGGCCCACCGCGGTCGGCTGAATGTGCTTGTGCACACAATGAAGCGCCCATATGGCAACCTCATTGCCCAGTTCGAGAACCAGTTTGACGAAGCCCAGCCGCCCTCTGACTTTAATGAAGAAGTCGAAGAGGATTTCGCTGGAGATGTGAAGTACCACATGGGTGCTCGGCTCACGCACCATCCTGTAACAGGTGAGCAGTTCAAGGTTCCGTTGGTTCTGGCTCCAAACCCAAGTCACCTCGAGGCCGTAAACCCGGTGGTGATGGGAATGACCCGCGCCTCACAGGAAGATCGTGACCAGCCCGGCCCGGCCGTGCAGCATCCGGAGCGTGCCGTTGGCATTCTGCTCCATGGTGACGCCGCCTTCGCCGGCCTCGGTATTAACGCCGAAACCATGAACATGAACGCGCTGAAGGGATACACCACAGGCGGCACTGTTCATATTATTGAAAACAACAACATCGGCTACACCACCCTGCCATCGGACAGCCGCAGTACCACCTACGCTGCCGACCCGGCCAAGGGCTTCGAGATTCCGGTGATCCACGTGAACGCCGACGATCCAGTAGCCTGCCTGAGCGCAGTGAACTTCGCGATGGCATATCGCAAGAAGTTCCACAAGGACTTCGTCATCGACGTCGTTGGATACCGCCGCTTCGGCCACAACGAGGGCGACGAGCCGCTATACACCCAGCCGGTTACCTACACCAAGATCAAGAACCACCCAACGGTGCGCACGATCTACGCCAATCAGCTGGCTGAAGCGGGAGTTATGAGTTTGGAGGAATCCAGTCAATTGGAGAAGGACTTCTTCAATAAACTGGCCCAGATTCGCCGCAACATCACTGAAGGCAAAGAAAAGTACCCGATGGAGTGGATTCAACCGCTGCAGCCAGAAGGCAAGGTTGAGACGAAAGTCGACCTCGAACGGCTGGACGCGATCGACCAGGCGCTCCATGATTTCCCGGAAGGCTTCGTGGCCAATCGCAAGCTTGGGCGACAACTTCAGCAGCGTGCCAATCTCCTGAAATCGGAAGATGGGTTGATCGATTGGGGTCATGCTGAAAGCCTCGCATTCGGTGCCATCCTGCAGGACGGTACTCCGATCCGCCTCAGCGGTGAAGATAGCCAGCGCGGTACGTTTAACCATCGCCATCTTGTGCTTCACGACGCAGAAACCGGTGAAGAATTTACTCCGCTTTACCAGGTACCTGATGCCAAGGCATCCTTCAATGTTCATAACAGCCCGCTGAGCGAATTCGGCGTTATGGGTTGGGAATACGGGTACGACGCAAACGCTCCTGAAGCGCTTGTTCTTTGGGAAGGCCAGTTCGGCGACTTCGCCAACGGTGCCCAAACCGTCATCGACCAGTTCATTTCCGGTGCCCGCTCCAAGTGGGGTGCAAAGCCAAGCCTTGTATTGCTGCTTCCGCACGGGTATGAGGGCCAGGGTCCGGAGCACTCCAACGCTCGCCCTGAACGATTCCTGCAACTTTCCGCTGAAGACAACATGCGTGTTGCGAACGTGAGTTCTTCTGGCCAGTACTTCCACCTGCTGCGTATGCAGGCGAAGACACTGCTCACCAACCCACGGCCGTTGATCGTGTTCACTCCGAAGAGCCTGCTGCGAAATCCGTTGGCTGCCAGCCCGACAAGCGTGTTCACCGATGGAGAGTTCCAGCCGGTGATTGATGACCCACGTGCTGCTGACCGCCGAGAGAAGGTCACCCGCCTGATCCTTGCAACCGGTAAGGTCCTGATTGACCTCGAGCAGAGTGAGCATCGTGATTCCGAAAACGTTGCTGTAGCGCGGGTTGAGATGCTGGCGCCGTTCCAGACTGAACCGCTGCGTGAACTCATCGACAGCTATCCGAACGTCAAGGAAATCGTGTGGTTACAGGAAGAGCCCCGAAACATGGGTGCCTGGAGCTACATGGGCTATCGCTTGCGAGACCTGGTAGAGGATCGAATTCCGGTTCGCTACATTGGTCGCCCCGATCAGGCAAGCCCGGCCGAAGGCTATGCAGAGGCCCACAAGGCGAACCAGGCTCGCATTATCGAAGCCGCATTCGCCGATGTGCTCCCTCCTGATTCCGTGGAAACCAACGGTCAGGAATCCAATGGCAGTGAAGACTCCGCATCACGCGAGCGCCAGGATGTCTCTGTTGCAACAGCAGACTAATTAGGACCCGCGCCAGATTGCCCCACCACAGTGGTGGGCAATCTGGCGCGTAAATCGGCATACTAAAGCATCTGAACGCGTGCAGTGTGATGCACACAGGAGATTGGGAAAGAGATGGCCATAACAGTAAAGGTCCCTGCGTTGGGGGAATCGCTTGTGGATGCCGTGGTGGGAACCTGGCTGAAAGGCGAAGGCGAAGCCGTATCCACAGGTGAAACGATTCTGGAACTGGAAACAGACAAGGTAAACCTGGATGTCACCGCCGATAGTGATGGCGTGCTGAGCAAGATCATTGCGCAAGAAGGCGATGTGGTCGAAGTTGGTGCATCACTGGGTGAAATCGAACCAGGCGAAGGAGCCTCGGCTGCTCCGAAGGAAGAAACCGGCAAGCAGGAGCAGGAAGAGATCAACGAAAACGCTGCTCCGGAACCCGAGAAGCAGGAACCGCGGGCCGATGGCGGCAGTGGAACTGCCGTTCGTGCCACGCCGGTTGTACAGCGCCTTGCTGAAGAACACGGAATCGACCTCTACTCGATTCAGGGCACTGGCCCGGATGGCCGTATTACCCGTGATGATGTGATGATGGCACGTGCCCAGGCGCAATCAGCCCCGGCCGCACCATCCCAGCCACCAGCAGCAGTGAGCCCTGCACCATCAAACCTGCCAGCTGCATCGCAACCACAGAGCAGCGGCAAGAGCGCACCAGAGCCTGAAGTGGCCGATCGTACCGAGCGTGTGCGCATGACCCGACGTCGCCAGACGATTGCAAAACGACTGGTGGAAGCGCAGCAGACTGCGGCAATGCTCACCACGTTCAACGAAGTCGACATGACTGCAATTATGGACCTGCGCAAGCGCCGTAAGGATGCATTCAAGGAAACCCACGGTGTGAACCTGGGCTTCATGAGCTTCTTCACCAAGGCGATTGTTGGCGCACTCAAGGCGTTCCCGGACGTGAACTCCGAACTGGACGGCGATGAGCTGATCCTGAAGAAGTTCTACGACATCGGTATTGCTGTTGGCACAGATGCCGGCCTGGTTGTACCAGTGGTACGTGATGCCGATTCCAAGGGCTTCGCCGCCATTGAGCAAGACATTCGCAACCTTGCCACGCGAGCCCGCGATGGCAAGCTGGGGCTGGACGAGCTCTCCGGTGGCACGTTCACCATCACCAATGGTGGTGTGTTCGGGAGCCTGTTGAGCACCCCGATTCTGAACACCCCGCAGGTAGGAATCCTGGGCATGCACGCCATTCAGGAGCGGCCAGTGGCCATCAATGGCGAAGTCGAAATCCGCCCGATGATGTACATCGCCCTCAGCTACGATCACCGCGTGGTGGATGGCAGCACTTCGGTCCAATTCCTGGTGAAGGTCAAGGAACTCCTGGAAGATCCGGAGACCCTGCTGCTTGAGGGATAGAATCCCTGGTACTTCCATCCTAATGAAATGATGCTGGAGCCGACAAAATCTGTCGGCTCCAGGCTTAAAACCCGATCAATATACGCGTATATACTATGCTCATCTATGAATCAGTTCATGTGGTCAAGATCATTGCCAGATGACAACCCTGCTTCCTTCCAACCCTGTCGATTGTCGTTAACTGATGATTCGGAGCACCTGGTGATAGTAACGGAAGAGAAACTTCGAGAAGAGGTAAGAGAGTTGGCGATTCGCGATCGCCATCACGAAGTTTTGGAATTGCTGCAGCAGGCACCTCTCGAGACCATCCAGTCTGATGAAGACCTCGCTTTTTGGCATGCGCTTTGTCTGATGTCTACCGTGCGCTATGTTGAAGGCAAAGAGGCAACTGAGGAGTTTCTACGAAGGTACGCCACACCCGACAATGCCCTCGGGATGGGGCGAGGCTACCTTTTGCAATCCCACCTGCGCATTATGGAGGGCGACACCGAAGGCTCATACAATCTTGAGCTGAAAGTGGTATCCACCCTGCCGGACGATGCATATCACGAACTCCTTCGCTCCTGGTCCACGATCGACACAATGGCCGGGCATTTGGGTGACACTGCCAGAATGGAGCAAGCGGTAGAAGCGCTTGCCGATATCCGGAACAACCTTCCATTTGATCAAAGCTGGTGGTATTCGTTTGTGGTACCGAACCGGGCAGATATCCTTGCCAAACGCGGCTCCCTGGCGGAGGCCGAGAATCTCCTCCTGGTCCAGCTACCCTCGATACCGGAAGAGAGTGTGGAAGTCATCAAGCTCCGG
>CAZYDY010000001.1:10244-33834 GCA_964646245.1 uncultured Sphaerobacteraceae bacterium | reverse complement strand
AGATAGAAGTCTCGCACGTAGATCTGTAACCGTAATCACTCAACGAGGCTCGTAATGTCATCGACAACGGCGTCAACGGCAGGCATCAACCCAGTCATCCTGTCCGGAGCTGCTGCCAGGAGCATTGTCCGGATGTGCGCAACGAACTCTCTGGGAAGATCCTCTTTCCGCGATTTCAGATACTGCAACTGACGCTTCTCTCCCGGATGCCACATTCGTAGGTGTGCAAAGGCGATATCTGTCACACAGGCCAGGAAAGCCGCCACCCGATGGTTCACTGCCACCGGATCTCCAAGCGATACCGCTCGCTCTATTTGGTTGCGGTAGCATGCGTGGATAACGCAACTTACGTGATAGTTGTGCGTAATAATTTTCTCGGCAAGCTCATCCGGATACAAGGGTGTCCGTCGCTTCCACACTTCCAGAATCCCCTCCGGATCATGTAGTGGCAGCATATGGGCGAGTGTGTGAACGAAACTGGTGGTGTAACCCTGACTGACGCGGTGATCAGTGAGTACTGAATCAATTTCTTCAAAGAACCAGTTCGCATCAAAGAACGCGAGATCGATCCAGGTACCATCAACGCCGAAGGCGTCTTCATCACCCCAGTATGGTATCGCCAGGTCAACACGATACGGATCATCTGCCAATGGCTCGATGATTGAGCGACGCGTCTCCGGGTCAATGCGCCCTGATGTCAGGACGTAGAGATCGATATCCGACCCATCTGATGCCTGCCCACTCGCTTGCGATCCTCCCAGCCCGATAGCGACCACATTGTTGGTTTGCACCAACTGATCGATGAGGGGCCGGGGAGGTTTGGGATGCTTCGCCATCTGGGGACTAACGCTCTACCAGGTCTGGTGTTGCGGTGAGTACCATGTGATGCTCTTCCTCGGTGCGGTTCTGTAGTTGATCGGCCTGCTCGATGTCCAGCATGATGGCGGCCTGGATCACTTCGTCCATGCTCTTCACCAGGATGAACTCAAGGTCGTCCCGTACATTTGCCGGAATCTCACGCAGGTCGCGCTCGTTATCGTACGGAACAATCAGCCGACGCAAGCCGTATCGGTGCGCGGCCAATGCCTTGTCCCGCAAGCCACCGATCGGCAACACGCGTCCTCGCAACGTGATCTCACCAGTCATGGCGGTATCGTTCCGAATCGGACGCTGTGTCAGCGCGGAGATCAGGGCTGTCGCCATCGTGATACCGGCGCTTGGACCATCCTTCGGCGTCGCACCTTCGCTCAGGTGAATGTGAAGGTCCGTCTTCTCCTGGAAGTCGCGATCGATCTTCAGGTCTTGCGCCCGGCTGCGTGCATAGCTCAGCGCCGCCTGGGCGCTCTCTCTCATCACATCGCCAGCCTGGCCGGTGATAATCAGCTCACCCTTGCCAGTCAGCGTTGCCACTTCCACCGGGATAATTGCGCCACCAATTTCGCTGGCCGCGAGTCCGTAGGCAAGCCCAATCTCGCTATCACCTAAATCCTGGTCATATCCATATTTGGCCGGACCAAGCAATGCCTCAAGCTGGGCAAGGTCCATGGTGATCGGCTCATGTCGATCAATCACCCCTCGCACGATCTGTGTCGCGATCTTGCGGCTGAGGCTGGCGATCTCTCGATCCAGGCCACGTACACCCGCTTCGAGGGTGTAATGGCGCACCAGCTCGTGCCAGATATCGTCGCCCATATCCAGTTCAATATCGTTGAGGCCGTTCGCCTCCATCTGTCGACGTAGCAGGTGCCGACGTCCGATCTCGACCTTCTCATCTTCCGTATACCCGGAGACCGGAATCATCTCCATGCGGTCTCGCAGCGGTGTCGGAATCTGGGCAGTGTAATTCGCCGTGGTGATAAACAGCACCTGGCTGAGGTCGTACGGCAAATCCAGATAGTGATCGGTGAAGTTCTTGTTCTGGTTTGGATCCAGCACTTCCAGAAGTGCTGACGTTGGATCGCCGCGAGATTCTCCGCTGATCTTGTCGATCTCATCGAGCAAAATCACCGGGTTCATCGCCTGGGCTGTCTTCATCGCGTTGATGATGCGACCCGGCATCGCGCCGACATAGGTACGACGGTGACCACGAATCTCGGATTCATCCCGCACACCGGCCAGGCTCACCGGCACGAATTTGCGGTTCATCGCCTCGGCTATGCTGCGCCCGAGGCTGGTTTTACCAACACCCGGAGGGCCCACCAGGCAGAGAATCTGGCTGCTGGTTTGGCCGCCATTCTCCATGGTGAGCGATCGCACAGCCAGGAACTCGATAATGCGCTCTTTTACCTGCTCGAGGCCAAAGTGATCGCGATCAAGCTGGACTTCGGCTTCCGGCAGGTCAATGCGATCTTCAGTGGTCTCGTGCCACGGCAGGCTCAATACCGTCTCGAGGTACGTGCGAGCTACCGTGCTTTCGGCAGAAACGCCCGGCATTTTCTCGAGGCGAATAACCTCGCGCTCCAGTTTATCTGCGGCATGTTCTGGCAACCCGCGTTCGCGGATTTGTGTACGCAGTGCTTCGAACTCGTTGGCTGCCTCGCCATCGAGCTCTCCACGCAGGATCTCGATTTCCTTCTGGATCTCAGCCTTGCGCTGCGCCTCCAGGAACTCCTGGTTCAGCTTGTCTTTGATCCGATCCTTGCGGCGATCGCGCTCGATGATATTGGTGAAAATGCCAGCCAAATCAAGCAGGCGTTGCAGCGGATCGGCAAGTTGAAGCAATCGCTGACGTTCATGCAAATCGCGTACCAGCTGGGTCGCCAACAAGTCGGCAAGGTGCCCGGGATTGGTCGCGATCTGCACGATCTCGGCCTCTTCGTCCGGCACTTCAACGTAGTTGGTGTATTCCTCATGCAGCTCCTTAATGTGCTGCATGGCGCTTTCGGCCTCTTCCCGGTCGTACGGTGGTTCAGGGATTTCCTCGAACTTCGCCATAAAGAATGGACGCTTGTTCTCGATGTCGGTCAAACGAATCCGACCGATACCTTCCAGAACCACTTGCAGGTTACCGCCCGGCAGGCGCTCGGTGCTGATGATGCTGCCAAGGGTTGCGAATTCGAACAGCTCATCCGGTCGCGGATCCTCGATCTCCTTGTCCTTGTGGGCAGTGATCGCAATCAGGTTACCGGTGATGGAGGCTTCTTCCACCGCATGAATACTGCGGGGCCGGCCAAGCTGGATAGTTGGCACGGTACGCGGAAATATCACGTTATTGCGCAATGGCAGCAACGGTACTTCTCGGATAGTCGATTGTTCAGCAGGACGATAGGGGCGCATCTGGCGGACACTCCGGGTACGATCCGGCACGCACGGGAATACAAAAGCCGTACCCGACAATTCGGGTTTGATCAGTCCCCATAGTACCGCACATGCGCATTGCGGTTCGACTCGTTCTTGACTATCTGGTCCATGAACGTACGTTCCTTGCAGCGAACGAATGGCGTCCCTGTGAGGATTTATTCCGGATGCGTTGCCTCTTCGTCATGGATTTCCTCGCCGTCATTGACCTTGATAATGAGCCCGGTCATTCTGCGTGCGACTTCTTCCATATCATCCAGCACCATGAATAGGTCATCGTCTCCTTCAGAGATATAGCCACCGGCGCGCAGTGTGCCCTTTACCCAGTCCACCAGCGGTCCCCAGTAAGTGGAGTCGTAGAAAATCACTGGCGTGCTCGGGAGCTTGCCGGTTTGGATCAGGGTGAGCACCTCAAACACTTCGTCCAGCGTGCCGAATCCACCGGGCATGAAAACGAAGCCATGCGAGTATTTGACGAACATCACCTTCCGTACAAAGAAGTAACGGAACTCCAGCCCCACGTTCACGTATTCATTGATGCCCTGTTCAAACGGGAGTTCGATTCCTGCGCCAATCGATTCGCCACCAGCCTCCTTCGCACCCTTGTTGCTTGCTTCCATCACGCCCGGGCCGCCACCGGTAATGACGGCGATGCCGGCTTCCGCCATCCGCCTGCCGAGGAGCTCTGCTGCCTCATATGCAGGGTCGCCTGGCTTGGTGCGGGCAGATCCGAACACGCATACCGCGGGTCCGGTTTCGGCAAACGCATCAAACCCGGCCACAAACTCGCTCTGGATGCGCTGCACTCGCCACGGATCACTGTGCACGAACTCGGCCGCGTGCTCCCGATCCTCTTCCGTCCAGCTCAGCACTTGCTGGTCGGCAGTCCCACGGGATCCTCCCCGAATCTCCCGACCGTGCACGGGCTGAGGTTGGAGCGCAACGTTAATTTGACGTCCGCCATAGGTACGGTTCTTTTGTTTCATGGCGATTCTCTCTCCTTTACGTTACGAAAACAGTACTGTACGCGAGTACAATGCCAACAGTTCTTGGGGAGAGGGAGCACGGATGCGGCTGGCTGGGAGAATCTGGATTGTAGTGGCGTGCGCGCTGCTGTTGGCAGCGTGCGGAGCAGGAGATGCTCCGGATCCGGCTGGTGACCCCGCCTCATCACCGGCAAGTGGTGATGTTGCCGCCACGGCCCCGGTAGGTGAGGATGCTGCCAGAATGGATATCGGTCCCATTGTCTGGGCGGAGGAGATCGATCCAGACACCGGCGAGCCTACGGACATCGTCACCCAATTCACCACCGAATCGCCGTCAATCATCGCCGTCGTTGAGGTAAATAACCTGCCGGAAGGCGCTGAATTCACCGCGACCTGGACAATCAACGGCCAGCGTATAGACGGCACCGATATGGATATCACCGCCAGTGAAGATCTTGAACACTCCTGGGTTGTCTTCCGTTTTGACCGGGACGACGGCCAGCGCTATCCGATTGGACAACTGAACGTGATCATCACAAGCAGCCAAGGTGATTTCCGGGAGGGTTCGGTGGAGATCGGTTTCCCCTAGTGTTCATTAAGACGATCCCGCCCTCAGCTTTTGAATGAAGGGCGCCCAGGTTGACCCAACCGGCGCCAGCGATCATCATTGCTCTGGAAAACGTGGGTGCTCTCACCCCTAATATCACCCTGGAATGGACAACATGAGCTTATCTATTGGAATCGTTGGATTGCCGAATGTCGGTAAATCCACACTTTTTAACGCCCTCACCGATAACGAAATCCTCGCCGCGAACTACCCGTTCGCCACTATCGAGCCCAACACCGGCATCGTGCCGGTACCGGATGACCGCATGCCAAAGCTGGCAGAGATCTTCGGCAGCGAGCGGCTCCTGCCGGCGACGGTGACATTCGTCGATATCGCCGGTCTTGTTGCGGGCGCCAGCAAGGGTGAAGGCCTCGGGAACAAGTTCCTCGCCAACATCCGGAATACGGAGGCAATTGCCCATATCGTGCGTGCGTTTGAAAACGACGATATCGTGCATGTGAGCAACAGGGTGAGCCCGCAGGATGACATTGAAGTCATCAACACGGAAATCTGCCTGGCGGATATCCAGACGATCGATAGCCGACTGACTCGCCTGCAAAAGGAGATCAAGGGCAACCCCAAGGCGGCCGCTACAGCGGAGTACCTGGAAAGCCTCAAGGCGCACCTGGATGAAGGCGTGCTGCTCTCAACTCTTCCGTCGCTGGATATGGAAGCCATCGCTGACCTCCACCTCCTCTCGGCCAAACCCGTGATCTACGTGTTCAATGTAGATGAGGAAACCCTGGCTGATAGCGATCGACAGCAAGCCCTGCGCGGTCTCGTCGCTCCCGCCCAGGCGATCTTCGTATCCGCCAAACTGGAAGAAGAACTCCGCGGCCTCGATGCTGCAGACGCCGCTGAACTGCTCGAGGGTTATGGGGTGAGCGAAACGGGATTGAACCAGCTCATCCATGCCGCTTACGAAACACTTGGTTTGCAGAGTTATCTCACGGCCGGGCCGAAGGAAGTGCGTGCCTGGACAATCCCCCAGGGTGCCACCGCCCCTCAGGCAGCCGGTGTAATCCACACGGATTTCGAGCGTGGATTTATCGCCGCCCAGGTGGTGGATTTCGACCACCTCGTGGAGGCGGGCTCAATGGTGGCTGCAAAAGCGGCCGGCAAGGTCCGTACCGAAGGCAAGGAATACGTCATGCGCCCTGGGGATGTGGTGGAGTTCCGCTTCAACGTCTAGCACCTCCACGTAAGAGACGATCCAAGCGTCAGATACACAAAACCCCCGGTTCAACCGGGGGTTTTGTGTATCAGTTTTGATTTTAAATCGTCATGCTGAGTGTTAAAGCTCAGAACAACGATGCGTTACACGCCTTCTGGCTCGAATGGTGGCAGCGTCTCACCTGCACGGATCGGCACTTTCACCACATTCTCAAATGGCGGAATCGCGCAGCTCCAGCCGGCGTTGTATGCGCAGTAGGGGTTGTATGCCATGTTGAAATCCACGTTCAGCTTGCCATCCGGGCGCGCCTTGGGATCAACGTATCGCCCCACACTGTAGGTTTCTTCACCAGCAGTGGTGTCGCGGAAAGGCAGGAAGAATTTGCCGGTCTGCGTATCCTGGAACACGGTAACCTGGGCTTCCTCGCCGTCGACATCCACGGTGAACCGGCCCACCCGCACGTACTGCTTGGCGTCACCATCCATCGTTCCAACGGTGATTTCCTCGCCGATGCCCTCACCACTGGTGTCCAGGTCGACGATCAGGTTGAGGTCAGGATTTTCCGGGAAGTAATTAAGCGCCTCAAAATTGGCTCGCTGATTCTCGGTAAGTGGACTGTTCTCGTGCGTTTTGAAGAAGGTGTTCTTGCGCTCGCGAAAGCCTTCAAGTCGTTTGTTTGTTGCCATATTAATTCTCCTTGCAGACGATGGGAAAGCGATGAAATAGCCTGCTATCGCCCGTTACTATCCTATGGGAAGTATAGCAGGCCATGCAAGCTCCAGGTCACTCAGAGCGAAGCGAAGAGTCCCCGCGCGAAGCGCACGAAAGGCTGGCTAACCTGGATCTGTTTCGCCTTCCGTTGCCTACGCCCTAGAGTTCGCTCTGCTTCTTCGCCTGGACCTCAGCCCACATTCGCTTGCTGTCTTCGATCTCTTCGATCGCGCGGCCAAGTCCATGCCAGCCATCGATCGTCGTGATCTTCTTTTCCAGCATCTTGTACGTGGCGAAGAAGTGCTCAATCTCGTCCAGCCAGTGCGTGCCCACCTGGCTCAGGTCAGTGTAGTGACTGAAGCGCGGGTCGTTCACCGGTACCGCCAGGAGCTTGAAGTCCTCTCCCTTTTCGTCGGTCATTTCCAGGCCGCCAATAGGGCGGGCCAGGATATGGCATCCGGGGAAGCTCGGCTCGGTCATCAACACGCAGATATCGAGTGGATCACCGTCATCTGCCAGTGTATTGGGCACATAGCCGTAATCAGTGGGGTAGTGAACGGAGCTGTACAGCACACGATCGAGGAAGAACTTGCCACTCTCTTCGTCGAACTCGTACTTGTTTCGACTCCCTCTGGGGATTTCGATCATTGCCAGAACTTCGTGATTGTTCTGAGTCTCTTCCAGCAAAATCGGCGATGAGGGATTGTCGGTCATTGAACATTGCTCCGGAAAACTGCGATTAGTCGTAAGTCGCGCGGAAACCATCCGCCGCGCGGTCAGATGCAAGTGTACCGCGAGAAGGGGATTCCTACGCCAGACGCATCCCGGCACGTTCTGCCAGCGAATACATCGCTGCCGCAATTGCACGCGTGCCTCCCTCAATGGAGCCCTCCAACGCGAAGTGCGTCTCCAGGCTGAGCGGTCCGCTGTAGCCACCCTCCTGAAGCCAGCGGAGTTGCGATTCCCAGTCGCACACACCTTCACCAGGTGTCACGAAGGTTCTGGCCGGAATGGCATCGCCGTCCTTCACATGCACGTGAATAATGCGGTGCGCAATAGCGTCGTACTGGGTCTTGTCTGGCACCTCGCCCAGCGCTGCGATATTGCCGGGATCCCAGATCAGGCCAAGGGTCGGGTCGGTGAGGCGATCGAGGTACCATTTCGCCTCGATGCCGCTGCCAATGTTGCAAGCGTGTTCGTTTTCCAGCCCGAGCCGCAAACCGGCTTCGCGGGTGATCTCGGTTGCCTTTCCGAGTGTTTCGAGAACGTCCTCCCTCACAGATTCGGGATCGGCCACGCGCCAGAAACTGAATGTCCGCACAATAGGGGCATCCAGCAGGTGCGCGATCTCCAATGATCGTTTCAAAACGTCCCAATGCTGTTCGCGCGTCAGTTCTTTGGCGGAATGCACATTGCCGGTAGGCACGTGCTCATCACTGATATGTGCTTTCAGGAAGGGGGAGGCGATATTGCAAACGCTGAAGCCGCCATCGTCCAGCATCGATTTAATCTCTTGCAGCTTCTCGGGAGTGTGATCGACGATCGATGTGTTATCGATACTTCGCAGTTCTACATCGCGGATGCCCAGGTCGCTGCATACCTGCAACGCGTGCGCCAAATCCTCGCTGATCTCATCGGTAATCACCGCCAGCCGATTCATGCCTTGCTCCATCTACTTATTGCGCGAGAAGCCGCTCCCGAATCGTCATGACATCGCCACGAAGAACGGAGTTGGTCTCCATCTCTTCCTCGATCTTCCGATACCCGTGCAGCACGGTGGTGTGATCGCGATTAAGCGCCTGCCCGATTTCCTCAAGCGAGACATCAGCATCCTTACGCATCAGGTACATGCTCACCTGTCGCGGGAAGGCGATCTGGCGAGACCGGCCCCGACCGAGCAATTCCTTCTCTTCGATCCCGAAGTGCTCGCATACTGCCTGGATAACATCGCCGGATGTAATCTGCTGGGTGGGTCGGGCAACGCCATCGTTTAGCGTCTCAATCGCCAGCTGCAGGGTGATTGGCCGGTTGTAGAGCTGTGCCACCATCAGGAGCTTGGTGAGCGCGCCTTCAAGCTCGCGGATATTCGTGTGGTCCTTGCGAGAAATGTATTCCAACACCTCATCGCTCACCCGAGCCCTGCGCTCTTCTGCCTTGGCCCGGAGAATGGCCGTTCGCATTTCGAAATCCGGACTCTGCACATCGGCCACCAGTCCACCGGCGAACCGGCTGCGCATGCGCTCTTCCAGCGCCGCAATCGCTCGCGGTGGCTTGTCCGAACTCACAATCACCTGCTTGCCACTCTGTTGCAGTGCATTGAAGGTATGGAAGAACTCCTCCTGGGTGCTCTCCTTGCCGGCAATGAACTGGATGTCGTCAACCATCAGGATGTCGATGGTGCGATACCGATCGCGGAAGTCATCCATCCGCTGGTGGCGAATGGCGTTAATGACTTCATTGGTAAACATCTCGGAGCTGACATAGAGAATCCGCAGGTCCGGATTCAACTCCAGTGCCTGGTGACCAATTGCATGAAGCAGGTGAGTTTTACCAAGCCCCACGCCACCGTGCACGAAGAACGGGTTGTACTGTGTGCCTGGTCGCTCGGCGATAGCGCCGGCTGCCGCGTGGGCCATGCGATTGCTGCTACCAACAACATAGGTATCAAAGGTCAGGTGTGGCAGCAGGTTGCCCATACTGGGTGAAAGTTCATGCTGGTGGTTTACGCTCACCGGCTTTTCCACAACCGGGCGGGGCCGAGGTCGTTTCGTTGCCGCTGCGGGAGGAGCATTTCCGTCACCGTGCGAGATATCGAACTGGACCTTCATCCGTCGCCCGGCGACTTCCGTGAGTGCTTTCTCGACTTCGGAAGCGAACCGCTGCTGCAAGGTGTTCACAACAAACGTATTTGGGGCGCTCAGCATGGCAGTGTCGTTCTCCACACTGCTTATGGAGGCCAGGGCGAGGTAATGCTCGTAGTGGTTTTTGGTCACCCGGTCACGCAAGGTCATCAGCGCCGTTTGCCACAACTGGGTTGGGTTCATTTGGGCAGGGGCATTGCCGGTTTCCTGGGCTGTGTTGTTTGGACCGGTAGTGTTCAACAGACGAATCCTCTCCATACGACACAGAAAACGGAAAGCACACCAGCTCGTCCGGGGTAGTTAGATCATCCATGCTACGCCACCCAATGCGGCAATGCGAGAGGGTGTGCGAGAATGGCAAGTTCGGTGTAAACGAACCAATTCGGGGCTGTCGAATCCGGCGATGGCACCGGCATGATTGCCTCTCGGGTGTAGTGTACGTACACAGGGGCCTCGTTGACAAGTCGGCACAATCACGAGCGTGCTAAACTTTGCATGCGCTTACTTCCGGTGAGCTTCCTTCTAGATCTCATCACACATCCACCAGCAGCAGGAGCACTTGGTACCGCAAATGATCACGCCCGAAACCTTCACCCCAACTATTGAACCCCGAGACCTCGACGCCGTTGCCGACCTGCTTTCTGAGGACCGTATCGGCCCTCGCGATGGCGAAGGCAAAACCGTCGTGGTTGCCATGAGTGGCGGCGTGGATAGCGCCGTGACTGCCCTGGTGATGCGCGAACGCGGTTATAACGTGGTTGGAATGAACCTGCGCCTTTTCAGCCCGGAAGATGAAGACCACCGTGCAAATCCATGTTGCGGGATTCCCGCAATGGACGATGCCCGCAAAACCTGCGCAACCATCGGAGTGCCGTTCTACGCGATCAATATGGAACTCGAGTTCGGCGCGAATGTTATCCAGAAGTTTGTAGATGAATACGCCGCCGGCCGCACTCCCAATCCCTGCCTGGAGTGCAACCGCCACGTCAAGTTCCAGCATTTGGTTACCCGGGCACGAGCCCTCGGTGCAGATTGCCTGGCTACCGGTCACTACGCTCGCATTGAAACCGGTGAGAACGGTGAACCACACCGCCTCTATCGCGCCGTCGATGATCGCAAGGACCAGAGCTACGTTCTCCACACACTGAATCAGGATCAGCTTGGCTACATCCAGTTCCCATTGGGTGGATTGAACAAGCCAGAGGTTCGTCGCCTTGCCCATGCCTTCGGCTTGCCGGTGGCCGATAAGCCGGAGAGCCAGGAAATCTGTTTCGTCGGCAACCGCAGTTACGCGGATTTCGTGGCGGAACACCGACCAGACGTCACTGTTCCGGGCGAAATCGTTACCAAGGGTGGCGAGGTAATCGGGGAGCACAAGGGCCTCGTGAATCACACCGTCGGGCAGCGCCGCGGTATAGGCATTCAGGCACCAAAGCCCTATTTCGTCCTTCAGCTCGATACCGGCAACAACCAGCTTGTCGTTGGTGATCGCGAGGATGCAGAAGCGCGCGAGCTGCAAGCGGATGCCATCAGCTTCACCAGCGACATCTGGCCAAGCGAGCCGGTGCAATGCCAGGTATCCGTGCGATATCGCGGTACGCCGTATGCAGCCACTGTGCATCCCGGTGATGCCGGGGACCGCAGCGCCAAAATCATCTTCGATACCGATCGTGGCCCAATTGCCTCGCCTGGCCAGGCCGTGGTTTTCTATTCCGGAGATCAGGTGCTCGGCGGCGGAACCATTAGTGCCGTAGAGCGACGTAGCGCCTAGGTCTGGAATTTGCGCCTTATCGATCAAAAGCTGATCGATTAGCAAAAAGGCGCAATGAATGACCATTCCTCCAAACCGGAAACATCCATCCCTCCACAACGATGACCCGTGGTGGAAGAGCGCCGTCGTCTATCAGGTGTATCCTCGCAGCTTCCTGGATACCAATGGCGACGGTATCGGGGATATCCGCGGAATCATAAACAAGCTCGATTACCTGACCGAACTCGGCATTGATGTGCTGTGGTTCTCCCCTGTGTACTCAAGTCCACAAGTCGATAACGGCTACGATATTCGCGACTACAAGGATGTCGATCCACTCTTTGGCACGCTGTCCGATCTCGATGAACTCATTGAAAAGGCGCGGAAGCGCGGTATCAAAATCATGATGGATATCGCCGCCAACCACACCTCCGATGAACATCCCTGGTTCAGGGAAAGCAGGTCCAGTAAGGACAATCCAAAGCGCGACTGGTACTGGTGGCGCCCCGCCCGTGAGGGTATGGCACCCGGCGAACCGGGCGCAGAGCCCACCAACGTACGTAGCGAGTACGGCACACCGGTGTGGACCTTGGACGACACCACCGGCGAATACTTCCTCCACATGTTCAGTAACAGGCAACCGGACCTCAATTGGGAGAATCCGGAGGTGCGCGCCGCTATCTACGAAATGATGCGATGGTGGCTCGACCGTGGTGTGGAAGGCTTTCGCCTGGATGTCATTAACCACATTTCAAAGCGACTTCCACTTCAGGATGACCTCGCACCAGAAGACTTCATCAGTGGCCCTCGCATGCACGAGTTCCTCAAGGAAGCGCGCCGTGAGATTGCACCCGGCGAGGAACGCATTGTCTCTGTTGGTGAAATGCCGGGAGTGACCGTCGATGAAGCGAAGGTCTACACCGATCCGAACGAAAAGGAAATCGATATGGTGTTCCAGATTTCGCATCTGGAAGCGGATCGTGGGGAAGGTAAGCACGACCTTCAGGAGCTCAGCCTGCCAAAACTCAAGAAAGCGTTTGCCGAATGGCAAAAGGGTCTGCACGGTGTCGGTTGGAACAGTCTCTACTGGAATAGCCACGACCACCCGCGCATCGTCAGCCGATTTGGAAACGCTGATGAATATCGTGTGGAATCTGCCAAGCTGCTCGCCACTGTTCTTCATATGATGCAGGGAACCCCATACATCTATCAGGGCGAAGAACTGGGCATGACGAACTACCCCTGGACAAGTGTTGATCAGTTCCAGGATGTTGAATCCCGCCAATATGCCGATGCTGCTGCAGCCCAGCCGCACTATGATGAGGATGAGCTGCTCCGCAAGCTGTCCAGGGCCAGCCGGGAAAATGCCCGTACGCCGATGCAATGGGACGACTCGAACAACGCCGGATTCACTTCAGGTGACCCCTGGCGGCCGGTAAACCCCAACGCTGGCACGGTTAATGCCAAACTGGCGTTAGCGGACGAAGGTTCGGTGTTCCACTTTTACCGTAAGCTTATTGAGCTACGGCATGAGATGCCGATCATCGTCAAGGGTCGGTTCGACCTGTTGCTGGAAGAGGACACGCGGATTTTCGCGTACACTCGCACTCTTGAGAATGAGCAACTGTTGGTCGTGGCAAACTTCGGCGACGATGAAGTCGCAGTCCCGTTGGACGACACAGACGACTGGGCCGCTGAAGTAATGCTGATCGGCAACTATCCGCCGGCGAATTCGGGCCGTGGACTTGTACTACGCCCGTGGGAAGCTCGGGTGTATCATCGGAAATAATCGCGTTGTAGCGTTTGAGCTGGGAGAGATAACTTGAACTGGACCCCGAAGAAGATAGGGATTATCGCCGGCCTGGTGGCCTTGCTGGTGTTTGTTGGCATCATCGTCGGCCTGTTTATGCTGGGTGGCGATCATCAGTCGGCGCTTGAGAAGTTCCGGGACATCTCCATCATCTTCAGTCAACTGCTGATGCTGGTCACCGTAATTCTTCTGGCCGCCATCACCGCTGCACTGATCTGGCTGGTCATCAAGATCAAGGATCAGGTCATCCCGATGCTGGATGAAGCACTCGCAATCCTTAAGGAATTCAAGGGCACTGCTGGTCGTGTTTCCGATACCACCAACTTTGTTACTGAAGAGGCAGTGAGGCCGCTCATGACCGCTGTTGGCCAGGTGGCCAAGATTCGCAAGATGGGACAGGTGGTGACAGGCAAGAATAAATCCACACCGGATCCACCAACGTTCTCAACGAAGCCAAAAAGCAAGAAGTAGGGGAATATCACAATGAAACACACAATGGACGACGTTCGTAAACAGGCAAAGAAATATGCTGATGAGCTGGACCTGGAAGGATTGATCGATTCGATCGATTTCAGCAAGGTCGATACGAAGAAGCTGAAGAACATCGATTTCTCAAAGGGAGCCGACAAGGCCCGCAAGCAGCTGAATCAGTTGCCGAAGGTACGGCTGACCACTGAGCCGCCAAAACAGGAGCACAATGAGGGCGGATTCGTAGGTGGACTCCTGCTCGGTATGGTGCTCGGTGCGATCCTGGCATTGCTCTTCGCTCCCAAGAGCGGCGAGGATACCCGCGGACTCGTCGCGCAGACCGTAGGAGACATCAAGGGACAGCTCGGCGGAGAGCATGAGATGGATCTTGATGAAGTGATGGACGTTGCTGAAGAGAACGCAAACGACGTACTGCCAGATGAGCCGGCTATCGAGCGTAACTTCGGCTAATCGACTGTGACATGAAATCCGCCCCGGAAGAGTTACGGGGCGGATTTTGTTTAATCGCCTTCTTCAACAGGGATCTCGAGATCGATCATTGTCCTGCCCGGAGCGGGCGGCGTAACGCCACCCATCGGCATCGGGGAGCGACCCTTCAACGCATCTACCTCCTTACGGAGGGCGCGCAACTCTGCGAGAATGGCGTCCAGTTTTTGGTCTGTTGTCAGTTCCATTGGGGCCGGGGATTCACCATCGACCCTGAATCGAATCTCCAACCTCACGACAGCAGTTGGGCCGGCTCCACTTATGCGACGGTCGAGTATCCGGGCCGTCCCTGCCAGGGTCGTATCTTCATCAACCGTCAGGCTCACACGGTCTTCGTCTACCGCGTTCACAATGCCATTACCCAGGTGCTCACCATGTATGACCGTGGTAAACGTGATTTCATTCGTTTCCTGGTGCCATCGCTGCACCTTGATCCGGTTTCCGTTAAGAGTGACAAACGTGGGATTTTTCATCGGGAATTGCCCTCAAGGTCGTGAACATCTGCAACGGGAGTGTAGCGTACAGGCTGCACGAAACGATCTGTTTCGTATAGGATTAACCAGGATTCGCCGGTAGAGGCGCTCATTACGATTGTTTCGGTATTTGGACGAACAGTTGTGACACGCGCTTGTCGCGGCGTATCTACCACCACGCGTACGGCGACAGATCTCAGCACGAGAAGGGGTGACGGATGCCAGGAGCATGGCCTGAATGAATGCCGCCATGATGCTTCTTGTTGCAGCATTTGCTGCACCAATCATCGTAATCATATGCGGTGCATTTAGTACCCGCCTGGTTCCGCATGTAGCCATTATTTCTACAGCGATCGCAGCCGCCATCGCTGCCTGGAGTTTCTGGCAGCCGAACGCTGCGGTGAACATCCCCTGGGCCGAGGTCTACGGGCTGAACTTCGAGCTTGAGCTCGATGGGCTGGCCCGCCTGTATGCCCTCCTCGCCACAGGAATCGGACTGTTCGTCGTTATTTACGCGACGCGCTACATTCCCCTGCACCTGGAACACCAGGCACGGCCACTCTACGATCAAACAAAGTTCTTCTTCTTCCTGTTGCTCTTCATGGCCGCCATGGTTGGCCTGGTAATGGCGCAGGATCTGATCCTGATCTTCCTGTTCTGGGACCTCACAGCTATCGCATCGTTCTATCTCATCGGCTATGACCAACACGAGGAGGACAGCCGCGCCTCCGCAATGATGGCGCTGCTGGTTACCGGTATCACCGCAGTGCTGGTGCTCATCGGTTCCATGATGCTGCACCACGAATACGGCACCTGGAGCCTGCCAGAGATCATCGCCCGCGGCGAGATTCTTGGTAGCGCCAGCATCGGACTCCTGCTCATTGCCATCGGAGCCCTCGCCAAAAGCGCGCAGGTACCAATGCATTTCTGGCTTCCACGCGCAATGGCCGCTCCCACACCGGTATCTGCATACCTGCACTCTGCGGCGATGGTGGCGGCCGGTGTCTTCCTTATTGGTCGCTTTTACCCGCTCATGGCCCATGTGGACTGGCTGCTGGATATCTTCCTGTTTATCGGCTTCGCCTCCATGTTGGTCGGCGGTATAATCGCCCTTACCCGCAATATCCTGAAGCAGATCCTCGCGTACTCAACAATTAGCCAGTACGGGTACGTTGTATTTATGTTCGGTATGGGTGGCGAATACGGCATCAAGGGCGCGTCGTTCTATGTGCTTGCCCACGCCATCGTCAAGAGTGCGCTCTTCCTCACGGCAGGTGCAGTAACAGAAGCAACAGGCAAGAAAACCCTCACCGATGTGGGTGGTTTGCGTAAGGCCATGCCGTTGCTCGCACTGGGAAGTGGCCTCGCCGCCGCGGGCCTTGTTGCCTTGCCGCTCACTATTGGCTTCTTCAAGGACGAACTCTTCTTCGCCCGCGCCGTCGAGCTCGGCACTCCATTCATCATTATGGATGTGATCGGTGCCGCACTTACCTTCGCCTATATCTTCCGGTTCTGGACGCATATCTTCCTCGGCCGGGAGCTCTCACCAGCCAAACCAATCACCGCCTGGCTCGTGTGGCCCGTGGTCGTCCTCGGCGGACTCACCCTACTCGGTGGTGTATGGCCGGATCCGTTCACGAAAATCGCAGAGGGCGCGGCCAGTGTCACAGCCTATGCTCATCAGACGATCGATGTTCAATATGTCTTCGATCCAATCCCCGAAAACCTGATGGCTATCTCAGCCTGGACGCTCGGACTCACCATTTACTGGACTCGAAAGAAATGGTGGCGAATCGCCCTTGGTATCGCCCATCTCGGCGAGAGGATCGGCCCGGCACACTGGTACTACCGCGGCCTGAGTGGACTCAATCGCCTTTCAGACAGCATCCACTCCGTGGAAGTCCGCGACCTCCGCAGCCGTGTCGCCACCATTCTCATGCCCGCCGGTATCCTCGTTGGACTCGCTGTGTTGGTGACGCCAAACGCGAACGCCTTTGAGATCGGCCCCCTCGGTCAGGACGATTTCACGCTCATCATCATGCTCATTGCAGCTGTGGTCAGTGGATTCGTGGTCATGACCCTGCGCGACCACTTGCGACTCGCCATCGGCCTCTCGTCTGTTGGCTTCAGCCTTGCAGGTGTGTATGCCTTCATGGGTGCGCCAAATGTGACGTTGGTGGCAATCGTGGTGGAAACAATTCTCTCGGTCTTCCTCATCGGTATGTTGGTATTAATGCCGCGCACCATTCTTCGGTTCGAGACCGAGGCCGATAGCGAGCGACGCTCAATGCCGCGAGATGCAGTCATCGCCATGGTCGCGGGATTGCTGGTCTTCTTCGTGAGTTGGGGTGCGCTCAGCCGTACGTCGTGGAGCACGGAGATCATTGATTCCCAAACCGTTCTCACGCCTGCGGTTCACGGCCAGAACATCGTCACCGTTATCCTTGCAGACTTCCGCGGATTCGACACTATGGGCGAAATCACGGTGATCGCTATTACCCTCATCGGCATTATCAGCTTGCTTAGAAGCGGACGGTTACGATAATGCAGGAAGAACTCCACCAAAGGAATGTCCTTGGCGGCCTTATTCAGTCCGTCGCCCGGCTTATCCTGATTCCAGGCTGGATCATTGCGCTTGCCCTCCTGATTAAGGGCTATGTTGATATCGGCGATGGATTCTCCGCCGGAGTAATCGCTGCACTGGTGGTCATCATCCAGGGGCTTGCGTTTGGCGCTGAGGAAATGGAAAAGATGGTGATGGCCCGCATGGCCCCGATGATGGCCTTTACCGGCCTGGCTATCGCCTATGGCATCGCATTCATTCCGCCGCTATTTGGCAAGCCGATCATGCTGCACCAGCCAACCATGAACAAACCTGTGGTGCATTTTGGCGCACTGGAATTCATGACACCCGTTCTCTTTGATGTCGCAGTGTTCCTGGTAGTTTACGGATTCTGTGTCGGCGCAATGATGGCCGTGTCCCGTGCCGAAGTTCGCCACCAGCGGCTCATCCGCCGCGCTCGCAAGCGCATTGGTTCACGGGGAGGTTCAGACTAATGACCCTCGTGTTCTCTATGGCCATTGCAGCGCTGTTTGCGGTGGGCGCCTACCTTATGCTCAAGCGCGACCTCATTCGCCTCATCGCTGGCATGATCATGATTGGCAACGCCGCCAACCTGTTTATCATGGCGTCTGCAATTCGGCGTGGTGAAGCCGCTATCCTGCCCGGATCCAACCAGGAAATGGCCGATCCACTGGTGCAAGCCATGGTATTGACGGCAATCGTCATCAGCTTCGCCACCGCCGCCCTGGCCCTGGTGGTTGTCTATCGTGTGTATACCTCGCATTACTCGGTCGACCTCACGGAACTCTCGGCTGCCGAAGAAGAGCAGGCTGTACGTGACGAGCCAGCCTCCGAAGACCTGGTAGAGCGAGAAGAGGAAGATGAAGAGACTGAAGACCCCGGTGATGTTGTGAGAGAGGAGAGTGCCACATGATTGCGTTGCCACTTGGCATTCTCATGTTCGGATCAGTAGGCACCGCCTTGCTGGATGGCACCCGCCGCCGCAACGGCTGGGTGGCTATTGCGATTCTCACATTGGCCATGCTCGCCACACTCCGGCTTGGCTGGGATGTTTACTTCGACGGCACCCAAACAATGGCCCTCGGTGGCTGGAGCCAGGGTGTAGGTATCACCATGCGTGTCGACATGGTCGGCATGATCTTCGCTGTGCTTTGCCAGATTGTGCTCCTTGCTGCGCTGGTGTACGAAGTGGTTTCCGATGTCGGTGCCCGTGTATTCCCGGCGCTGGTGCTCTTCCTGGCCGTCGGCCTTACCGGACTCATGTTCACCGGGGATGTGTTCAACTTCTACGTCTTCTTTGAGATCGCGATGTTGTCGTCATACATCCTTGTGAACTACGGGGAAACACCGAGGCAGTTCCGCGCAGCCTTCGTCTTTATCACGGTGAACCTGCTTGGGTCGGTACTCTTCCTCATCGGCATTGCGGCGATTTATCACACCACCGGTTTCCTGGATATGGTGCGCATTCGCGACCAAATGCCGCTTGTGCAGGAGAACCCGGCAATCCTTACCGCAACGATTATTTTCGTCGCGTTCTGTACGAAGTTGGGACTGTTCCCGTTCCACTTCTGGCTGCCAACCGTCTACACCGGAACCCGGCCCGCAGTGGCCGCCATGCTTGCCGGCGCCCTCGCCAATATCGGCACCTACGGCCTCATCCGATTCGGGCTCGATATCTTCCCGCGAGAGTTGGAAGCAGCCTCTATGGTGCTCATCGTACTCGGGGCCGCCAGCATTATTTATGGAGGAGTGCAGGCGGTATCGCGTCACTCGCCAGCGGAGGTGTTGGCGTATAGCGCCATCGGGCAGGTGGGCTACATCATGATCGCGCTGGCATTCGCCGGCCCCGTCGGTTTGGCGGCGGTGATCGTGTACTCCGTGCTCAACAGCCTTAACAAAACCGTGCTCTTCCTCAGTATCTCCCTGCGAGGGTGGGTGGCCACAACGGCGCTCGCTATCGGTGCATTCTCCGTAGCTGGTGTGCCGCCAGTAGGCGGATTCTTCGCCAAATTCGTGATGTTCGATTTGGCGATATCCGATCACTCGCCATCTTTGGTCTTGCTCATCTTTGCAGGAAGCATCCTGTCGTTCGTCTATATGTTCCAGATGTACAGGCGTCGAATAGCACAGCCGGCGGAAGGGGAGGACCACAACATCCCGGTTCAGGCGGTTTCGCTGGTGGTCGCCATCGCGATCGTGCTCATTGGCATCTTCCCTGAACCCATGCTCCAGCTGGTGCAAACGGCGGCAGAAAGCCTGCCAAGGGGGCTGGCTCCATGATCATACTTATTGGCATATTCCTCGCATCTGTTGCCATCTTTTGTATGATGGTGGGCGATTTTAGCTGGCAGAATCTCGTCATTGGTTCCGGCCTCACTGGCCTTTTAATGCACGTTTTCCGGGCTCAAATCGTGCCCCGACCGCTGCCACCGGTCGGCCTTTCCCTGCATATCCTCATCTACACACCAGTACTGCTCTACTACCTGTTTGTCGATATTCTCAAAGGCACCTGGCAGGTAGTGAAGATAACTGCTGGCATCGAACCACTCCGCCACCCGGGAATCATCAAATATCCAATTCCCACCAAATCGCCGTACGGAGCGGGACCAGTTGGGTACTTCATCACACTCTCGCCGGGATCGTTCCTGGTGGATATCGATTGGGAAGAAAACGTACTGCTGGTGCACGTGCTGGATGCGTCCGATCCGGATGGTCTCCGTCGCGATGCCGAGAAGTATTACCGCCTCTGGGAATATGCCCCCAGGGAAGAACGAGAGATCGACCGGGACGTTGCCGATTATCTCGAGGAGGACAAAGATGAGTGACATTGTCTTTTACATCGCCATGGTTTGGCTCATCGGGCTCTTCTGCGCCTGTGTCATTATGATCGCGCGTTCGGACTCCGGGCTGGTACGAATTCTTTCGCTGGATGTGCTCTCGCTCGTGCTCGTGGCAGTGCTCGTCGTCTATTCCGTCACCACCGAAACCAGCTACTACCTGGATGCAGCGTTGGTGCTGGCGCTCATCTCGTTCGTGTCCATCCTCGCAGCTGCCCGTTATCATGCGGAAAGGCGGTTGTTTTAGTTCATGGATACCCGAGAAATCATCTTCGATATTTTGTTGCTGGTCTCCTGTGCGGTCATGACCCTGGGAATAGTCGGCATCTGGCGAATGCCAGATGTGTACACCAAATTACATGGCGCCAGTAAATCCGTGTTCCTTGGTGTGGTGTTGCTCTGTATCTCATCGTCAGTAATCGGCACCGCCGAAATGAACATGCGTCTCGCTATCATCGCCGTGCTGGTGGTTCTTACTACCCCGCTGGCATCACACGTTGTCGGCCGGGCAGCCTATCTCATGCACGAGGAAATGCAGACGCCAGGTGCGGTGGATGAAAGCCATTTCCTGATTGAAGAGTCCGATGATTCCAACGAAGAGGAACCAGGCTGGCGCCTGTAGAGGCCTCATCTCCTGAATGTCGCAGGTCGGGTTTCACCCGATAAATCGGCACCCCATCGATCATGACTTCCAGGTCGTAAAACCTGCTCACCTCACGCCAGAAGGCGCGACTGTCATCCGGAAACGGACCAGGATGCAGCGTGCTTATGATGTATACCGGCCGCTCGTCGCTGTTGAGAATGGCGATGATGTCGCCATAGGAGTTCGTGAGGGCCTGCAGCTCCTGGTCATACAGGTGCCGATACGCCGGCTTCCGATCGGCGAGGTAGTAGATCGACGCCTGGTCAAAAGCAACATAGATAGTCTGGTCCGGCGCCGTGTTTTCCCGAATATACCGGGCCACCTCATTCTGCGCAGGATATCCCGGATGCCGGTACAGGCGCTGGTAAATGCCATCGGTGCCGTCCATGGCAACGCCATACGGCAGAATCAATAGCAGTGCGAACATCACGATCGCCAGCTGCTGTCGCCATCCCACCACTGCGTGCACAATGCCGTCCAAGGCTCTCGCCAGCCACAACGAAATTGGCGGCACAACCAGGATGAGGTAGTGGGTCCAGTAATCACCGCCCATAAACACACCAACGGCGGATGCTGCGATCCAGAGCACCAGGAGCAATCCAGCAGGATCGTTGGTACGCAAGCGTCGAATCCATTCGGGTAGCCACCAGAGAGGTCCATCGGATTTCGGTGCCTGGCCCAGCACAGGCATGAGGGGCAGACGCAACCGGAATATCCACACTGCAGCGATCAGCAGGAAGAACTCTGCTGCGTTTATCAACATCCAGCCCATGGCCCGCAGGTTGTGAAGAAGCCCGACGCTAAACGAACTTTGCAACTGGAATCTGTAGAGCACTGTCGCATAGAAGAAGTCACCAAAGCCCAGTGTCCATCCGTGCAGGAACGTCGCCGCGCCAACGATCACCATGCCAACGGTCACCCAACCACCGCGTTTGGCGCGTTCGCGCCACGGGTCATTCGTGGTGAGGGCCAGGAAAATGAGCAAGGCCGGCCACAGGGTGACGCCAGATGGCTTGAGTAAGGTCGCGAGGCCAATCAGGATCCCGATACCAACAAGACCTTTGCGAGTCCAGTTTGTCTGCGCTTGCCGAAGCATCCAAAAGACCGCGAAAGCACTGGGAAGCCCGGCGAAGATTTCGGCGTTGGCCGTATAGCCTTCCAGGGTAGGCGCGCCGAGGAGGAGCGTGCATATAAAAACCGCAAGCAGCGCGTTCCGGGGCGATGTCCAGCGGCGTGCAAATAGCCAGACAGCGAGTACAGTGAAGGTCGCGAAAATCCACGCCATCGCGCGGAATGCCGCCACGCCGTACCCGAACGTCTGCATGGTAAATCCATACATCGCGAAGATGCCCTGCGGACGACTGATCCAAAGATCGTCGTACAGGTTTCCGGTGCCCTCGAGCCAGCCACGCGCAGCGAGCGCGTAACCACCCTCGTCATGAATCATCGGCAGTTCAAAGAAGAAGAGCCGAGTTGCTACACCAAGAACCAGCGCGATCACGAGCCACACCAGGTCCGTGAGGGTCACGGGCCCGGGGAATCTTTTCTGTTTAAATGCAGTGTCCCCGGAACTGGCCAGTTTGGGCCCCCTTGCGCGGAGCATGTTTCAGGTAACGGATGCACGTGATGTCCATGTGCAATCTTCGTTCCGATTCTGACATAGTCAACGATCTTGCGGTGCCAGGGGTTGCCTCTCCCCGGTTTCAGACTTAAATGGCGGAAATGTAGACTGGCAGTGTAAACTCTGTACGTGCACCGTGTGCAGCGATGGGGTGGTATGCTGACCTCCGGTTGAGGGCAGTAAGATATGTTGAAAAGGCTCTCCCCATTCTCACATCCGAACGTGAGTTGATTGAAGAAACGCTGGAGAACGCATAATGACTCGAAAGCAAAGCATGTGGCGACCACTTTTGGCGATATTCGCCGCGCTGGTAATGCTTTCCGGATCGTTTGTTGGCTCAGTGGCCGCTCAGGAAGAGCCGCTGCCGACTCAGGATCCCGCCGAACTGGTCGATCCCACCCTGCCACAGGAAACAACGCCAGAAGCAACGGAAGAAGTTGAAACACCTGAGCCCGAATCCGCCACCACTCCGGAGGCGGAGGAAGAGGAAGATGACGCACCAACTGTCGGTGCACAGCGAGTGGACCCGTCCACAACTCCGGGTGCTCCGGCAACTCTCGCCCACGGGCTCGCCTATTACGATGGCGATGACCTGGTGTGGCAGGTGCAGTCGATAGACGTGCCCGTGATCGCCGAGGCGGACGGGATGGTTTCCCAGTCCTCAGTGGTTGTCCAGCGCGACGGTCAATCCATTATCCGTAACGATGCAACCGGAAAGCGCGCCCTGCTCACACCGGGAGAGGCCTTCTTCATCACCGCGGATGATAGCTACACGCTCATGGCCGAGGACGATGGCTCAACGGTATGGAAGTATTCGCTGGTTGATCCGGACGATGTTGCCAGTGATGCCTTCTACGAAAGCCCCACCATCACAACAGTGCGCGATAACACCTACGATTTCCGCCTGGTTCGCTACATGCTGAACCCCGGCGATACGGCAGATCTCCCATCCAATAGCGGTGCGGGCTTGCTCATGCCGGGAGCGGGTGAGGTGCAGGTAGATCATGGTGGACAACTGAGCCTGCTTGGTCTGGATGGCGATAACGGCCAGGGTCAGATGCTGAACCAGCCCACCAGCATTTCCAACACGGGCGACGAACCGACCGTAGTGTTCTACGCGTTCCTCGGTGAGACCGTGAGTGACGAATCCTCCGCTCCGCCGCAGAACACGAGCAGCGGCACAACGTCCAGCTCGAGCACGACAACCAACACCGGAACCACAGAGAGCACCACGACCGAAGGAACCGAAAGCAGCACCGAA
>CAZYDY010000001.1:0-10144 GCA_964646245.1 uncultured Sphaerobacteraceae bacterium | reverse complement strand
TCGTATACTATCCACGAAGCAGACAGGTGACATGTGATCACCTTCATCAATGGGGAGAAAATATATGAGAAGCTTGGGCGAGGAGTTTAAGGACTTTATCCTGCGTGGGAACGTCGTATCGCTGGCGGTTGCCGTAATCATCGGTGCCGCGTTTACGAACATCGTGACTGCCATGACCGATTTCATCATCATGCCGATCATCGCAGCATTCGGAGGTCAGCCAGATTTCAGTTCAATCGGGTTTGAAATCAACAATTCCTACTTCGGGGTAGGGAGCCTGATTAACGCCATCATCAACTTCCTGATTGTGGCAGCGGTTGTCTTCTTCGTTGTCGTCAAACCAATGAACGCACTTTTGGATCGCAATAAAACCACGGAGGATCCAACCACTCGCGAGTGCCCCTATTGCCTGTCTGAAATACCGATTGCAGCTTCACGCTGCGCGCACTGCACCAGTGAGCTAGGCGCTGCCGGCGTTTAGAGCGTGGCGGCAGACGCCAACAGACCCACCGGTGTAACCGGTGGGTCTGTTTCATTCCTGGGAAAGGCGCGGTCCTAGTTCATTCGTATCCCGGATGCATCGTGATCAATGGGGGTCAGCATGCCTTCGGCAATCGAGAACTGAATCTGATCAACAAAGGTGGAGACTTCGCGACCACTGTCATCGTGCAGGACCGCATGGCAAAGACCATAGAGATCGCGCACGATTCTCGCAACCGTGAAATCGCCGAGCCAGCTCGGATCGGACGATCGAAGAACCTGCCCTGGCACGAGCCAGGTAGGTGCCGCACCGGCACCGGAAAGAGTGGCTACCATAATGATTTCCTCCGCGAAATCGCGATTGCTCCGTCGCAATCAGCACTGGTCGATGCACGTGAGCGCGCCGTTGCGCTCACAAATCGCGGGTGCTGTTGCAAGCATCCGCTGCGTGTGCAATTAAGTTGCCTCACGTATCATGCTTATACGTGGATATCCCCGTGGTTGTCAATACCAGCCACAAAACGCGTGTAGGGGAATCCCTTGCCACGGGTCAGTGCGGCCCCTCACACACCATGTGTCTTATTGAGGGAATCGGAGTAAACTGGTTTCACCTCCTGCTGACTTCCAGCAGTGCTCACGGGTTCCACGCATCCAATTCTGAGGTAGTCGTTCTCGTATGCTCAACACACACAACGCCGCCCATTCTCAAGAACAGGCATCTCCGCAGGGCATCATGGCAGTGATCAGCGAATATATCGCGCTCACCAAGCCAGGCATTATGGCCTTGCTGCTCTTTACCACGCTCGGTGCCATGATGGTCGCCTCCAGCTCTGTGCCAGATTTCTGGCTCATCATTGCCACCCTCATCGGTGGCTGGATGATTGCCGGTGGTGCCAACGCATACAACTGCGTCTACGATCGCGATATCGATGCAGTTATGCCTCGCACGAAGAAGCGGGGTACAGCCAATGGCAGCATCTCTGCGCTAAGCGCATTCCTGTTTGCCACCGCACTTACCGTCGGCGGATTCCTTGTACTCGGCCTGGGCGCAAACTGGGTCGCTGCCTTCATCGGCCTCGCCGGTAATTTCTACTACTCGGTCATTTACACCGTCATCCTGAAGCGGCGAACCAGCCAGAACATTGTTATCGGCGGAGCCGCCGGTGCCATGCCGCCCCTGGTTGGCTGGGCTGCAGTCACAGGTTCTATCGCCGCGCCGGCATGGATCCTGTTCGCACTTATCTTCTACTGGACCCCTCCGCACTTCTGGAGCCTGGCCCTGTTGAAGCAGGGTGAGTATGGTCGCGCCGGTGTGCCAATGCTGCCGAACGTGAGCGGCGAAGAAGAGACTCGCAAGCAGATCGTGCTCTACACCATCATGATGGTGGCCGTTAGCCTGCTCTTGCAGCCATTCGGTATGGGTTGGATCTACCTCATCAGCGCGGTAGCCCTGGGCGGCTGGTTCTTGCGGTTGGCCTTCCAGCTGCTTACCGATCCCACCAAGGCGCGTGCTCGCAAAACCTTCTTCTTCAGCATCTGGTACGTGGCTGGCATCTTCCTGGCCATGTCGATAGACGCACTGGTACTTGGCTAACCTAGCGAATATGAAACGAAATAGAGCCGGAGCGATACACATCGCTCCGGCTCTTTCTCATTACAAACATCATGACGGGTGCTGCTACTCTGCCGTTTCCGCCAGCGATTGCAGGCTCTTCAGGTATTTGTCCCATCCAGCCTCAATCCGCCTGATCTGGGATTTCTTCACCCGCGCCAGGTCATGGCCGTACTCCGTCAGTTTCACGATGCTGCCATTTACGGCCGGCACAATCGTCCACTGCTGTACGGTGATCACGCCCGGACCATCATGATCCTCAAGTGATTTCGCGTCCCACCAGTGACAGACCAGGTTGCGTGGTTCGCTCAGCAGAGTCCACTCACCACCAATAATGGTCTCGGCATCCCACTGGATGCGGATATCTCCGCCAACAACTGGATCAGACGTGACTTCGGCCCCGAGCCACTCACTCATCCGGGTACCACCCGAGAGTGCTTCCCAGGCCCAATACGCATCCTGGTTCAGCGGCATCACCTTGTTCACGGTATGGAACTTCGACTGGTCCATCCAGGTAGAGAACGCCACACCCTTTTCCACCCACAACTGCAAGCTCAGGAGCGAAAACACCCAGCCATCATGGATGAGCGTATTCCACTCATCATCACCGAACATGCTCTGCACTACAGTCACCAGACTGGCGTCATCCTGCTCCGCGATGGTGATACTGATCGTCGTCGGTTCAGTACGTTCCTCGTTGTATGGATGATGGGAATCGAACGCGAACGAAAGCAGCTTGCCCGGCTCTTTCGCCACAATCGGCACCTCATACTGTCGATCCATGCCATACCAGATGGTTTCACCATCTGCTTCTTCGTTCACCAGGCCCCACCAGTGACGAAGATCTTCCTTCGAGGTGAGTGCCGCGTAGATATTGTCCGGATTGTCCCGAATCAGCATCGATTGCTGGATCAATTTCACAGGTTACTCTCCAATGACGGCATCCAGCGTCGGGGCCTGAATCGTTGGGGTAGGAACAGCGCGCTCGCCCAGTCCGATGCCGTAGTAGGTGAATCCCTCGCGCTTGACCCGGGCGGGATCGTAGATATTCCGTCCGTCAAAGATGGTGGTATCAGCCAGTCGTTGGCGCAGGATCTCCCAATCCGGGCTGCGGAACTGGCGCCACTCCGTTGCGATGATAAGAGCATCGGCACCGATCAGGGCATCATCCCGACTACCCACCAGTTGGAACTTGTCGGATTCCCCGTAGAGGCGCTCCGCGCTCTCCATCGCTTCCGGATCGAAGGCCTGCACGCGAGCACCAAGGCTCCACAAGCCTTCGATAATCTCGCGGCTCGGGGCATCGCGCATATCATCGGTCTTGGGCTTAAACGCCAGGCCCCAAAGTGCGAATGTGCGACCGCGCAGGTCCTGGCCGTAGACGCTGGTGATCTTCTCCAGCATGACCTTCTTCTGCCGCTGGTTCACGTCTTCGATTGAAGAAATCAGCTGTGCATCATACCCGTAGGCTTCAGCGGTATTTACCAGCGCGCGAACATCTTTGGGGAAGCAACTGCCTCCGTATCCGATACCGGCATAGATGAAGTTATAGCCAATGCGAGAATCCGAACCGATTCCCACGCGCACCGATTCGATATTGGCACCAACACGCTCCGAGATGTTCGCGATCTCGTTCATGAACGTGATCTTGGTCGCCAGCATTGCATTCGCCGCGTACTTGGTGAGTTCCGCGCTGCGGATGTCCATAGCCATGAAGCGATTGTGATTGCGATTGAATGGCGCATACAGCTGACGCATCGCCTCGATGGAATCGGCCGATTCCGCACCAACCACAATGCGATCTGGTCGCTGGAAGTCAGCGATGGCCGCGCCTTCCTTCAGGAACTCCGGATTGCTGACGACATCGAACGCGATATCCAGGCCACGTGCAGAGATCTGCTCGGTCAGGATCTCTCGCACCCGGTCTCCGGTTCCCACCGGAACAGTGCTCTTGTTGATCACAATCGCCGGGTGATTCAGTTTCTCACCGATGGTCCTGGCAACGGCCTCGACAAAGCGGAGGTCGCTGGAGCCATCTTCGTTCGGCGGAGTCCCCACAGCGATGAAAATGAAGCGACCATGGTCGATCCCTTCCTGCGCGTCTGTGGTGAACCGGAGTCTGCCAGCGGCGGCGTTCTGTTCCACCAGCTCTTCAAGACCGGGCTCATAAATCGGCACAACGCCGTTCTTCAGTCCCTCGATCTTTTGCTCGTCCACATCAACGCAGTAGACCGTGTTTCCGCTCTCCGCCAGGCAGGCGCCTGTCACCAGGCCAACGTATCCGGTTCCGAAAATCGTAATGTCCATATGCAGCCATACTCCGTAAGTTGAAATCTTTCAGGACGCGCACGATCAATACAAAAGCTCTCGCACATATACAGGAGAGTATACGTGCAAGAGCTTTGATACACAGTTATGTGTCAACCTATCGGTTGGTAACCGGGTTGCGCAGAACACCAATGCCTTCGACCTCAATCTCCACCACATCGCCATCTTTCATCGGGCCTACGCCGTGCGGTGTGCCGGTCATAATTACATCGCCCGGATTCAGTGTGATGCCCTTGCTGATGTGACTGATGAGGAAGGGAATGCTGAAGATGAGACTGCTGGTGCTCTCGTTCTGGCGATCCTCGCCATTCAGCCGACTCTTCACCCGCACATCGCTGATATCCAGGTCGGTCTCAATCGCCGGGCCGAGCGGGCAGTAGGTATCGAAACCCTTGCCACGAATCCACTGGCCATTACCCTTTTGAATAATGCGATCGCTCACATCGTTCCCACAGGTGTAACCAAACACGTAGTCCAGGGCATCGGCTTCTTCAACATCGGTTGCCGTTTTGCCGATCACCACGCAAATCTCTGCCTCGTAGTGGGTAGGGTTGTCTGGATTGACGAGGCGAATCTCTTCCTCGGGGCCGATCACTGCAGACTGCGGCTTCATGAAAATCACTGGCGAAGTCGGAACCTCGCGGGATTTGTCCAGCTCGGTGACGTGATCCAGGTAATTGAGGCCGATCGCCATGATCTTGCCCGGCTCCAGCGGAGCCAGCAACTTCAGCGAATCGAGTGATCCCACGGATTCACCCGCAGTAAATCCCTCAGCAATTGAACCCGTCGCCTGCTTAACATCAGAAGGGTCGTCGTACACACCCACCTGCGCACCGGAATCCGTTTGGTATCGAATGACTTTCATGGTCTTTCCCTTGAGTACTTTGTTCAAACATTCCAAACTATCCTACTGGCGAATCGCCACTGAGGCTATGATGTGCGAGGAAGGTGGTGACATGCCGGAGCTCAAACTCGAACTAAAAGATGCTGTTACCGGCGAACCGGTGGTGCTGCAAGAGTTGGAACGTGCGGATGCGCTCGCGTTGCTCACGCATGCCGAAATCACCGCTGCCGAGCTCGTCCCCTGGGGGAGCAACCACACCTTCGCAGTCGCGCTGGAGCACGATGGCCAGCAGCACCTTGGCATCTACAAGCCGATGGCCGGCGAGCGACCGCTCCACGATTTCCCCTACGGCACACTGCACCACAGGGAGATGTCCTCCTGGATCGTTTCAGACACCCTGGGGTGGAACATCGTTCCACCAACAGTGGTGCGCGATGGCCCGTATGGAGAGGGAAGCCTGCAGATATTCGTGCCGCATACCGAAGAGCGGGATGATGCGGAAGAATACTGGGGCGCCGATACCATCGAGAACGAGCGCTTCGTACTCTTCGATCACATCATCAACAATGCCGATCGTAAACTGACCCACTGTCTGGTGAGCGATGCTGGCCGCCCGTTCGGTATCGATCACGGACTCACCTTCCACCCGGAGCCAAAACTCCGCACGGTAATGTGGCAATTTGTGGAAGAACCGATCCGCGAAGAGTTGAAAGCGGATTTGCGAGCGCTACTGGAAAACGCAGAGGCACTCGCGCAAATCGAGCATCTACTCGCACCAGAAGAGCATGCCGCATTCCTTGCCCGAATTCAGCTGATGCTGGAGCTCGAGCGATATCCCATGCTCGATCCCCGCTTTAACATTCCCTATGGATGGTGGTAAGCGCGTATTCTTATAGAAGGTAGATGGATCCACACGCATCCATCCGGGAGGAAAGCATGCGCTGGAAAGAGATATTCAGCACCATCGATTCCCACGTCGGTGGGCAGCCGTTAAGGCTTATTACATTTGGCGCGCCCAGGCTCACACCAGCCCCGCTTCGCGACCAAATTACTGAAATGCAGCAAAAGTACGATTACATCCGCGGCTGGCTGCTTGCAGAACCTCGCGGCCACTCCGGCATGACCGGCGCCCTGTTGGTGCCGTCCATCGATCCCGATATCGATCACGGTGTCATCTTCATGTCCGCTGGTGGATACAAACCAATGAGCGGCCATGGCATGATCGCCCTCGCCACAACGCTTATCGAAACCGGTACCGTACCAACAGGTAGCCCGGAAGTGCGCATCAACTTCGAAACCTGGGCCGGACCCATCCAGGCAAGGGCCAGTGTAGATAACGGGCGGGTTCAGGGTGTTCGGTTCCGAAATGTGCCCAGCTTCCGTACCTATAAGGATCTCGAAGTTCCATACCGAGATGGCACCGTCAAAGTGGATGTCGCGTATGGCGGGAACTGGTACGCCATCGCCCGGTCCGAGGATCTCGGTGTCGATCTCGAAACCAACAACGCTCCCGCCATTAAGGCGGCAGGCCTGGCAATCAGTGAAGCCGTGACATCGGAAATCGCTATGGAGCATCCGCTCGACCCCGGCCTTGGCGGTATCTTCGGTACCGTTATCCTCGGCGACGCGAAGAGCGACGACGCCAACACGCGCAATGCAACGGTCTATCTCAACGGGTTAATCGACCGCTCACCATGCGGAACCGGTATGAGTGCCACCATGGCCTGTATGGCGGCCGATGGAGAGTTACAGGTTGGTCAGACATATGTCAGCGAGAGCCTGATGGACAGCACCATGACCGGGCGTATCAGCACAACCGTAGAGGTAGATGGCCACTCTGGCATCATCGCCGAAATTACGGGCCGCGGTCAGGTAACCGGCATGCACCAGTTCTTCATCGATCCATCCGATCCACTTGGGCAGGGATTTGTTCTTCTTTAAAAGGGCTGAATCAGAATTTCGTCAGAATTGTCTGGAAACTATCACTTGTGAATTTGATCACAGATCACGATGCTGCTACAATCCGGCATAGGGATGTACACAGGCCTCGCGCCGCGTGTTGCCCTGAGGGGCAGGAAAGATGAGCAAAGATTCAGGCACGGAGAAATCCGACCGTAACTATCAATCCATGGGTCTTGCCGCAACGATGGGCTTCGGAATAGCGATATCCCTGGCGGTCCTCGTTGGTGGTGGAGTCTGGCTTGATACCAGGTTGAATTCTGCCCCATGGTGGACGATCATCGGTTTGGCATTGGGCCTGATCGCAGCCGGATACCAGCTTTACGAGTTGGTGCTGGCGAGCCGGAAAGACCGAGAGCCCGGTCCAATCGCTACAAAGCTGGCGAATCGTCAAAAGGGCAAGGGTCAATAGGCTTTCCCCAATCAACGTATTGAATTTCGCGCGGTTATGAGAACCGTGTAAGATGCTGCATTTTTTGTAGAGAGGCGCTAGCACAACATGGATGATATGCATATCGTTCTGTATGCGGAAACTCTGTTCCATATCGGACCAATTCCCGTCACCAACAGCTTCTTTATGATGCTGGTCGTGATGACCCTCATTCTGATTGTGGGCCGAATTGCAGCCATGCGAATTACAGAAAATCCGCGGACCGGTGGACGCTTCGGCACAGCAGTCGAGTTTATCATCGGATACCTGCTCAACCTTGTAGAAACAACCGGAGGCAAGAAGCTCGGGCGAACAATTTTCCCCCTGGTTTCTGGCCTCTTTATCTTTATCATCCTCGCAAACTTCTCCGGCCTGCTGCCGGGCGTGGGCTCCATCTTTGTTGGTAAGGACCACGTGCCGCTCATGCGCCCACCCACAGCTGATCTCAATATGACGCTCGCCATGAGCACCACCACCTTCCTGGCGGTACAGTTCTTCGGAATCCGTGCCCATGGGCTCGGTGGCCGACTCAAGCACATGGCCACACCTGCGTTCATTTTCCCCATTGAAGTTGTCTCCGAACTCAGTCGAATCATCTCACTGGCCGCCCGTCTCTTCGGAAACGTGTTCGCCGGTGAAGTTCTGCTGGGTGTTGGGTATGCAATCGCCAACGCGGTGAAAATCGCGGTTGTGCCGGTTCTGCTGCCAGTTGTGTTCATCGGTCTCGAAGTTCTCTTCGGTACCATTCAGGCGCTCGTGTTCGCACTGCTCACGCTTATCTACATCTTCCTGGCTGCCGCCGGGCATGACGATGAGCATGAAGAGTTGGAGCACCAGGAGCGCGAAGCCCACGCTGAGGACGGGAAACCGGCTCTCGCGGGCGACTAAACTATGCGAGTTCACCTCCCGAGAGTTTCGGGTGGCTGGGTTCGAAACCGAGAGGTTTCTTGATTTGTGGGGACGGGAGGACCGAGCCCCAAAACATGCAACGACGGGGCCGATGTTTGCCTCCGTCAGCGTCACAGGAGGACGTCAACGTGTTCAATGGTGTAAACGGCCCAGAGGCTGTAGATGCTGCTAAGGCCATCGGTTCTGCTCTCGCCATCGGTATCGGTGGCTTTGCCCCGGCCCTTGGTATTGGTATGGCTGTACGTGCGGCAATGGAAGCAATCGGTCGAAACCCGGAGGCTGGTGGTCAGATCCAGACTTCGATGATCATCGGTGCGGCGCTGGCTGAGGCTATCGCCATCTACGCCTTCGTTATCGCAATCATCATCGCGATCGTTCTCTAAACCATCCGGATGGGCCGCGTCGGTACGGATTGTGCCGACGCTACGCTCCAGTAGAAGGAGGAGATGAACGTGGATGCTCTTGCAGATCTCGGGATCAATGGATGGAACTTTGCCATCCAGATGGCTGCATTCCTTATCTTCGTCTACCTGCTCTGGCGCTTTGCGGTCGGACCGATCGTTAAGGTGCTGGACACCCGCCAGGACAAAATCAGCGAAAGCCTGATGGCCGCCGAACGGATGCAGCAGGAACTGCGTGAAAGCGCAGCGAAGAATGAGGAAGTAATGGCGCAGGCCCGCCGTGATGCGCAGGAAGTTCTCAACTCTGCCCGCAACAATGCGGATCAGATTGTGACTCGCGCCAACGAACAGGCTGCAGCCAGCGCGGATGAATTCCTCAACCGCGCACAGGAAACGCTTCGACAGGAAACCGCCCTCGCACGGCAGCAGCTGCGCGAAGAAGTGGCAGACCTCGCAGTGAACGCCGCCGGCAAGATTCTCCGCAAGGAAATCAGTGCCGACGACCAGCGCCGGCTTGTTGAGGAAACCCTCAACGAAAGCGCAACCGCGTCGCAGTAGAACGCAGGCAGTGTTCCCAAAAGGAAGCTGCCTGGTTCCCTGTAAAAGCGAAAATGGGAACTACACACCCGCGTGGGTAACACCGGGTTCGCAAGGATGACACATGGCAAGCAGTGCAGCGAAGCGCTATACACAGGCGCTGACCGAAATCGCACAGGAATCGAATACGTTTGACGCCTGGCAGCGAGATCTGGACACGCTGGCCGCGCTGGTTTCGGATGACGAAGTACGCATGTACTTCGAAAACCCGAGCGTGCAGGAAGAGCAGAAGCTCAAGGCCGCAAATGCGGTTCTTGGCGATGCTCAGCCCGAAGCTCGCACCTTGCTCCGCATGATGATCGAACGACGTCGACTACGCCTGCTTCCAGATATCGCCGAGCTCTTTGCTGAGGCGGTACTGACAAGCAAGGGCATTGTGATGGTCGATGTCACTACTGCGGATGCGCTCGACGATGCCGGTGAACAACTCGTGCGCGAGCGACTGAAGGGCATCGTGGGCAAGGATGTTGAGCTGCGCCTGCATACAGATGCCAGCATCATCGGCGGCATCGTGGCGCGCATCGGTGATCAGGTCATCGATGGAAGTGTCCAAAATCAACTACGTCGCATGCGTGCGACGATGA